>CAZJRV010000074.1:0-12014 GCA_964548235.1 uncultured Verrucomicrobiota bacterium | reverse complement strand
GTTCCCCACCAAGGTGACCGATGCCGGTGTGGAAAAACTAAAGGCCGCGCTGCCGGGCGTGCAGATTCAGTATTAATTTGGCTTGAATCGCGCAGCCATTCGGCTACAGTCCGCCGCTATGAATTTTTTCAAGGCATTTGGAGTAATTTTGGCCATGGCCATCGGCATGGGGGTGGCAATTCTTGTCATGGTCAAGGGCGACGGACTTCTCTCGATGGTGCCCTTTTTCGGCTACCTCATCGGCTTCGTGTACGCATTCGCCAAGTACGGCTGCCTCCCCGAGGAAGAGCACTAGGGGAAAATCCAAACCTGGGTATGGGAGGTTTGGACATTGGTCATTTCATCCGGCATTGACGATTGCCCCCGCGGCTATGACACTGCCGCATGCCGTACGAACTTCCCCTCTGCCAAGTCGTTCCCCTGCCGGATAATCAGGTTTCACTGCAAATCGATGGTGCTGAACGCACGCGCTGGCATTATGATGCGCGCAATCCGCGCCCTTTCTTTTATCCCTTCAACGGTCCCTCGGGCGAGACGCTCACGCGGATGGGGCATCCGGGCGCGCCGAACCACGATCACCACCGTTCCGTGTGGTGGGCGCACGCCAAGGTGGACGGCGAAAATTACTGGGGCGACGAAACCCAGGCGCGCATCCGGCAAACCCAATGGCTGGCCTACGCCGATGGCGACGACGAGGCAATGATGGCCACGCGCGCGGGCTGGTTCAACGCAGCGGGCACGGAAATTTTGCAGCAGGAAATGATCGCCTCCCTGCGGCCCGCGCCCAAAGGCGAAACCTTCCTGGAACTGCAAAGCACCTTCACCCCCACTGGCAAGGCGGTGACCCTCGAGCAAAGCAACTTTGGCGTGCTGGCCGTGCGCGTGGCCCACGGCGTGGCGGCGTACTGGGGCGACGGCCAAATCACAAGCAGCGAGGGCGCTCTGGGCGAGCCGCAGATCTTCGGCCAGTCCGCTGCGTGGATGGATTACAGCGGAGCGGTGGCCCAGCGCGTGAAGGGCAGGCGAGTGGCCGTCACCGAGGGCATTACTTATTTTGACCACGCAAACAACCCGAGTTACCCCTCGCACTGGCACGTGCGCGAGGATGGCTGGATGGGCGCCTCCCTGTGTCGGCACAAGGCCATCGTGATTCAAAAGGAAAAGCCCCTCCGCGTGCGTTACCTGTTGCACGCGCACAACGGCGCCGTGAACTCCGCAACGGCCGGCCGCATCGCGCGGTTGTTTGATGCAAGCCCCGCCTTCGTGGTTGCCAAGGCCAAGCGCAAGCACCGACATTTTGAGGTGCGGAGGAAATGACCCATGCCCAATTCCCAAGGCCCAATTAAATCCAAACCCCCAAATCCCAATTGGGCATGGGTCATCTCCCGAAGGGACCCTCGTTGTCCCACCTTTGCATCCACACTCCTCCACATTGACAGCGCGTGATTTTGCGCGGACAGTGGAGAGGAATCCCGATGGTGACCCGGCGCCCCAGTCGAATTTTGCACGTGGATGGCGACACCTTTTTTGCCAGCTGCGAGGTGGCGCTGGATGCCTCGTTGAGTGGGCGCCCGGTGTGGGTGGGCGGCGGCCGGCGCGGGGATGGCATCGTGATCGCCGCCAATCGGCAGGCCAAACGATTTGGCATTCGCACGGGGATGGCGTGCTTCGAGGCCAAGCGCGTGTGTCCGCACGGCGTGCTGGCCAAGCCGCAGTATGATGAATACCGGCGGCTCTCCAAGGAGATGTTCCAGATCATGGAAGATTACTCGCCGACACTGGTGCCGATGTCCATCGACGAAGGATTCCTGGACTTAACGACGATGGGCACGCATCTCTGGCGCGATGTCACCGCGGCGGATTACGTGAACGGTTTGCGCGCGCGCATTCAGGAGAAGCTGCGGCTGCCGGTGTCCGCCGGTCTGGGGCGCAGCACGTGGATGGCGAAGCTGGCGACGAGCGCAGCGAAGCCAGGTTTTGTGGAGGTGCCGCCGGATGGCGAAAAGGAATTCCTGGCCGAGCGCCACGTGAGCGAGCTGGCCGGCGTGGGCAAACGCCGCGAGCGTTCGTTGGCGGTGCTGGGCGCGCGGACCTTTGGTGATGTGGCACGGTTGCCGTCGACGATGCTGAAACAGAAGTTCGGCATCTGGGGCCAGCAACTGTGGCTCTTCGCCAATGGCCACTGGAACGAGCCGTTGCTGCTGGAGGTGAAGGATCGCACCACAATTTCCAGCAACACCACGCTGCCCTACGACGAGCCGGACTACGAGGCGGCGCTCATCTTCGCACTCAGCGAAAGCACCCGCATGATCGGCCAGCTCCGACGCGAGGGCCTGCAGCCGCGCGAGATGAGTTTGGCCATTCGCTTTACCGACTTCACCGAGAGCGGCGCCATGCATCGCTTTGATCATCCGCAGTTTCGCAACTCCATCATCAACGCCGTGCTCGAGGCGTTGTTCAATGAAACCATGGCCGGCCACGTGCAGCCGGTGCGGCAGATTCGTATTTGTTTCAACAACCTCAAGCCGTTGGACACCCAGCCCACCCTGTGGGGCACCACCGATGCCGAACGCTGGGGCGCGCTGGATGCCGCCATGCAACAGCTCGAGGGCCAATGGGGCAGTGACGCTGTGCTCACCGGCGCGCAATACGCCCTGCGCCATCAGGACGCCACGCATTCCAACCCCAAGCCCAAGTGCCCCTTCGTGCCCGCGCGCGAGATGGCGCAAAAGTTGTGGGGCGAAAAGCTGGAACAGCTCAGCAAACACCACGGCGGCATCAGCAAGCAGTAACCGGGAGGGTCGGTTCCGCCTTGCCCATTCAGCCGAAAAAGACCTTCTCCGCCGTGCGACACAGGAGCCATTGTTTGTCCTCGGCGGACACAAAATCCAGGCGGTCACGCACCAGCGCGATGGAGGCGGCGTAGGTGTTTTCGCCGCCCAATTGGTACGGGCAATCGCTGGCCCACATGAGGCGGCGCGGGCCGTAGGCCTCGAAGAGACGTTTGACCCTCGGGATCTGCTCGTCATACGGCGGCTTCTTGGCACCGAAGGCATAAAAGGCGGAAATCTTCACGCACACGTTCTTGTGTTTTGCCAGTGCGCAAAGTTCGTTCAGTTCCGGTTCGTGCCGCGTGTCAATGCGCGCGCAGTGGTCGATGACAACCGGGGTGTCCGGAAACTCTTCACACATCGGGCCAAGGCCAGCGACGAATTCCGGATTGATGAGCGGGCACATGGCAATGCGTTGCGCGGCACCCGCGCGCCACATGGCCTGCATGGCATCGGCCTGCAGCCAGTCGGCCTTGCCGCGGGGAAGGATGCGGTAGCCAGTGATGCCCAGCCCGCGGTTGGCGCGCATGGCGGCGGGGAGATTGGGCAGGGCGGGATCCAGCGCGCCGACGATGGCGAACACGCCGGGGTGTTGCCCGGCGGCGTGGATCATGTAGTCGTTGTTGTAGCCGTAGAAGGGCCCGTGCGAAATGAGGACGTGGCGCGCGACGCCCTCGGTTTTGCCCAGCTCAATCAAAGTCTCGGGCGTGAATGTGCGCGGCTTCAGGTCGGCCACGGTTTTGCCGGTCGCGAGGGGAAAGTGGTTCACCTCGTCGGTCCAAATGTGGCTGTGGGCATCGATGTGGCCCCGATCCTTCCTGGAAAACGTGGCGCAGCCGGCAAGCGCGGCGGATCCGGCAAGGATGGCTTCGCGGCGGGTCATGCGATGATTAAAAGTGAATGGTCAAAAGTGGAAAGCAAAAAGGGTGGGCGCGGCCGCACCGGTCAATTCTCCAGGGACTTGACTGCAATGCCGCGGCTGCGCCAAGCGAGCCAGAGCAATTGCAGAAAGCCACCGATGGACACCGCGCAAATGGCGGCATTGAGGCCGGGCATGGCCTGGTGTTTTACGATGAAATACAGGAATATGAAAAGCGTGCCGGTGAAAAATATCACCGCCTCGGTGACGGGATTGCTTCGCTTGGCGTGGATGAGTTTGCCCTCGAAATAGCAACCCCAAGTGGTGATGGCAGGCAGCAGCACAGCGAACCAAAGGCAGGCCTTGCCCATCTCAGCCAACATCGGGCGCAGGCCGATGATGTTTACAAACCAAATGTCAATCAACGGCGTCAGGCACAGCACGGGAATCGGGATGGTAAGCGCGAGGCTCAGCCCGATGGCAAACCGGCGCAGTTGGCGGTCGCCATCGGGCTTGTCCAGCAGTGCCACCACCACTTCAGTGTAGGCAATGCCTGCGGAGCGCAGCATGAATACAAGGCTGTTGATGGCCGGCCACAGGGCGAGGGTAAGCTTGGGGACGGCCAGCCGGCTCATCGCGCCGGTAAGGATTGGCTGGCTGAGCAGGCCAATGGTTGGGGCGAAGGCGATGGGGAGGTAAAACAAAACCACCTCCCGCATGGTAATGGCTGGCCCTTTCGAATCGCGCAGCTTCCCGCGCAGAGTTTTTTGCACCTTCCAGCGGATGTAAATCGCCTCGACCACCACGCCCGAAGCCACGGCCGCGGTGGCAACAACGATGCCTGCGTATTGATGAAACAATAGTCCCGCGCCGAGGATGACCGCATCGGCCACCAGCCGTGCGCCCGTGCCCCAGCCGACCACACCGGCCTCGCCAAAGCGAATGAGCACGCCCTGATGAAATCGCCGATGCGCAATGGCCCATGTCCACGGCGTCATAATTTGCAGTCCGATGCGGCCGGGCTCGACGATTTCCGGCGGCGCGCTGATGATGCTTGTGACAACCCAGTCGTACAGCGGGGTGAAGGCGATGGCGATATGCAATGTCGTCATTGCCACGCTCAACCACGTCATCAGCCGCCACAGTTTGTGGTATGAATTCCAATCGCGGCTCAATGCGGTGGATGCCGTGAGGAGCATGATTACCGGCGACTCGATCACCAACGCTATCCCAAAAACCATCCCGTACGCGCCGGTGTGAATGTCTGAATCCGCCAATTTCGTCAGCACCGCGCACACCATCGGTATCTCCAGCCCCATCAATATCCAGCTCGCTGCAAGCGGCAGCCAGGTGCGGAAGATCAGTGTTTGATTCAGTGCCTTGGAGTTTTCCATGCGGAAAGGGCGGCATCCTACGGAGGCGTTGCCTTGGGCGGAAGATTAAATGATGCGAAAGGGTTAAATGATTGCCGCGTGCGCGCGCGCGCGCCACACTGCGCGGATGCATCGCCGACAATTCCTCAGCACCACCGCCGCCGCAGTGAGCGCAGCGCCTTTCCTGGCTGCAGAGTCACTTGGGAAGAAGAGGCGCAATCCGTTTTGTGTATTCACCAAACCCTTTCAATCATTGAGTTACGATGATCTTGCCGATCTTATCGCCGAGCTTGGCTTTGATGGAATCGAGGGAACCATCCGCCCCGGCGGCCACATCACGCCCGAGCAAGTGCCCGATGAATTACCAAGAATGGTGGAAGCACTCCGCGCGCGGAAACTCGAGCTGACCATCATGGCCTCGGGCATCAATAACGCCGACGACAAACTAAACGTGCAGCAGCTGCGCGTGGCGGCAAAGCTCGGCGTGCGGCGTTATCGGATGGGCTATTACAAATACGATCTCAAGCGGCCGGTTGTGAAACAGCTCGATGAGTTT
Organism: uncultured Verrucomicrobiota bacterium; assembly: GCA_964548235.1. GTDB lineage: Bacteria > Verrucomicrobiota > Verrucomicrobiia > Limisphaerales > UBA1100 > JACNJL01. The sequence goes on along the minus strand of CAZJRV010000074.1, from coordinate 6,395 downwards.
CGACCCATCCTGAAAAACCTCGTGGCGCTGAACAAAGAGCTGGGTTTGCAGGCAATTTACCAAAACCATTCTGGCAGCAACTACGTTGGCGCGGCGATGTGGGATTTGCACGAGCTCTTCAAGGCGCACGATCCTGCCCACGTTTCGGTGGGGTTCGACCTCAGCCACGCCAAAGCCGAAAGCATGCGCGCGTGGCCATTGAGCGCCAACCTGCTGCGCCCGCGCATTGGCGCGTTGTACGTGAAAAGTTTCCGTTGGGAAAACAACCAGCGCAAAAACTGTTCACTCGCCGAGGGCATTGTGGACAAAAAATATCCGCGCCAGCTCATCGCCAGCGGCTTCACCGGTCCCGTCAATTTGCACGAGGAATATTTAAACCATCGTGATCCCAAGCTGGTGCCGCAGCACGTGGCAGCGATCCGGAAGGACATCGTGACGCTCAAAAGTTGGCTGGGATGGAAGTGATTGAAACTTAAAGATGATCGCCGTCCTCCAACGTACCACCGGTGCCAAGGTCACCGTGGGCGATCGGGTCACGGGCGAAATCCAATCCGGACTTGTCATCCTGCTCGGCGTGGCGAAGGGCGATGCGACGACGGACGCGAACTATTTGGCTGACCGCATTGTGGGCTTTCGGATATTCAATGATGAGGACGGCAAAATGAATCGGTCCATCCGTGACGTGAAAGGCGCGGCACTGGTCATCAGCCAGTTCACCTTGGCGGGCGATTGGCGGAAAGGTCGACGGCCCAGCTTCACCAGCGCAGCGGAACCATCAGAAGGCGAGCGGTTGTACGACTATTTTTGCAAACAAATGCGCGCGCTTGAAGTGCCGGTGGAGACAGGCGAGTTCGGCGCGATGATGGATGTGCAACTGGTTAATGACGGCCCGGTGACCTTCGTGATGGACAGTCGCGAACGATAAACCCAAGCTCCCGGCGCGCATGAAAGAAGAGGAATTCAACCTTGAAACCGTCACCGCCAAGGCGGAGGGCGGGGACGTGGAGGCGCAGTATGAAATGGGCTGGCGGCATGCGCTGGGTATGGAGGTGGAGCTGGATGATGATGTGGCGGTGGAATGGCTGCAGCGCGCGGCGGCGGCGGGGCACATGCTGGCGCAGAACAACATGGGCGCGCGGCATTTTTCGGGTGATGGCGTGGAGCAGGATTTGCTGCAGGCATACCGATTCTTTTTTCAGGCGGCGAATCAGGGCGACCGCAAGGCGGGTAAAAACCTGGATGCAGTGGCGCGGCAAATCAGCGAGGCAGACCTCCTCGCATTGCGTTCGGAACTGGGCGTGGCCGACTGAGTTTGTAACGTTCCGGCTTGATTGGCGTCTCCATTTTTGCTACTGTCCCTCCATCCCGAGATTGGCAATTTGGAATGAAAACTCATTTGAATCTGTACGCAATAGTTGGCTTGGCTACGGCATTTTTGCTGGCGGGATGTGGATCCACAGCGACAACGGGAACCACGGGGATCGTGATACCGCCGCCTGACGGATTTCCGCATCCAGCCGATACGCCGGGTCCGGTTACCCAAAACAAGGCTGAGGCGGGCGATCCTGTTGCGCAGTTTAACCTGGCGTTGAAGCACGACATCGCCGGCCAACCGCAAATGGCGGCGGAGTGGTACCGAAAGGCCGCAGAAACTGGCCTGGCCCAGGCACAGTTCAACTATGCGTTGATGCTCGAAAAAGGTGCCGGGGTGGAGCAGAATTTTCCACGCGCGGCGGAGTTTTACGAACACGCGGCGAAACAGGGTTTAGTCGAGGCGCGCTACAACCTTGCGCTGATGTTGGCCGAGGGGCGCGGCGTGCTGGAGGATGACCAGGCGGCCGCCGCATGGATGAAACGAGCCGCGGATCAAGGCTATCCGGATGCGCAATTTCAAATGGGCTATTTGCACCGGGTTGGGGAGGGCGTGCCCAAGGACGATGTCGAGGCGGTAAAATGGTTCTTGCAGGCGGCGGAAAATTTACACGTCGACGCGCAATACTATGCGGGCCTGTGTTTTGCCCACGGCATCGGAAAAGAACAGGACCTCGTGCTGGCCTACAAATGGCTGAACCTCGCTGCTGCGGCCAATCACATGCGTGCCCAGCGCGACAAGGAAGTGCTCACTGACCAGATGATCCCCGAGGCCGTGGCCGAGGGCCAGCGTTTGTCGGTTGAGTTTCAAGCCGCGCAATAACCTTCCCTTGCCGATCCGCTTGCCGGTGGGCACACTGACGCCAGCATCGAATGGCTGCAGCATCCAGAAATCAAATCATCATCGTCTCGTTAAGTGGGCTGGGTTTGGCCTTGGCTGTTTTTTTGGCGGTGACGTTGAAGGACAAAAAGCCATTGGATCTCCCGCCGCCTGCGGAGGGGGGCGCGGGTGTTTCCACAAATACGACCGCGCCCATCCACACCAATGCACCCGCGTCCGCGTCCACAAACGCCCCGCCGGTGGAGCCGCCCACCCCATCGGACGATCCTTTACTGCTGGCCCTCCAGCAGACCGGTTCGCTCCGGGCCGCGCTGGAAACAATGGGGGCGGATCATCGTTTTGATGCCGGGGGCAACCTGCTGTGGCTCGGGCTTGGCAGTTTGCCGGTGTCGGATAATGCCCTCGCCAAGTTGGCCGGCCAAACGAAACTGCACGCCTTGTATTTGTACGACACCTCGGTGACGGATACCGGCCTCAAGCACTTGCACGGCTGCACCGGCTTGCGCCTGTTGCTGCTCACTGCCACGCCCGTGACCGATGCCGGCGTGGCCGCGCTGGAAGACGCGTTGCCGCAATGCGTGGTGATGCGGTGATTTGACTTTTCGCATTTTCCCTTCTAGCGTTTCACCCATGAAACCCGCGATGCTCGTAATGCTCGCTGCCGTGCTGGGTTGCGGCGCGCCTTCGTCCTCATCCGCCTTGGCGGCGCCGGTGACGGAGTTGAAATTTCCCTAGAGCGGCATCCTTCGCCAGAATCTCCCCGCACCCGCCAGCTCCGTCACCGCGGCTGCGGGCGGGCGATACCTGATTTTTCATTTGCCCACGCTGCGGCAACTGTCGGTGTTTGATGTTGCCTCGGCAAAAATTGTGAAGCACCTGCGGCTGGGCGCCGATGACGTGCTCATCGCCGGCGGCATGGACCAGCTGCTGGTGCTCGCACGCGATGCCAGGGTGCTGCAGCGCTGGGACCTCAAGACCTTCAAGAAAACCCTCACCCTGCCGCTGGAGGAAACCGCCACGATCGACGGTTTTGTGATGGGCGCCGGTTCCGCCGGCCCCGCGCTGATGCTCACCCGTCGCGGCGCGCGCTTTTATGATCCGCTGACGCTCAAAAAAATTTCATTCGGGCAAAAGGATAATTTCTGGATGCCGCACCCGAGCCATCCGCTGCGCGTGCGCGCCTCGCTGGATGGCACTCACTTTGCCGCGTGGGCACCGGGCATCTCCCCCTCGGGCATTCGCTTGCTGACGCTCATGGGCCAAACCCACCAACTGCGCAGCCAACACACCAGCGCCGGTTACCTCATCCCCAGCCCCGATGGCAGCCTCGTGCTCACCAGCAGCGGCGTGTATTCGCAGGAACTCACCCCTCTCAACAAGGCGCGCTTCGAGGGCCTGCGCTGTTTGCCCGCGTACCATCCCGCCTACCTCATGGGCGTCAAAGGCACCGGCCCCTACTACGGCCAACGCCCCAAGACCAAGCCGTCCATTTCCTTCTTCACCGCCAACGACCGCCAACTGCTCATCACCCTGCCCGAGCTGGAGGAACTGCACGGCGCGTACTCCGCCCGCCTGCCCATTGATCAGCGCATTCATTTCTTCCCCAACGCCAACCTGCTCATCACGCTGGTGCCCTCCAACGACACCCTCATCCTGCGCCGCGTTTCATTGATCGAAACCATGAAGGAAAAGGGCATCGATTATCTTTTCGCCGCCTCCGTGCCCCCCAAGCGCGTGGTCGCCGGTGGCACCTACACCTATGACCTGCAAATCCAATCCGCCCGCGGCCGCGCCCGCGCCACGCTGGATAGCGGCCCCGCCGGCATGAAACTCCGCCGCAATCGCCTGACGTGGAAAGTCCCCGCCACCGCCGAGCCCGGGCCGCAAAGCGTCATCCTCACCCTCACCGACGCCAGCAAACAAGAAGTCTTCCATTCATTCAAAGTGGAAGTCACCGCTCCCGCGCCCTAGCCAATAGATGGCTCGGAGAGCTCGCCTACCAGAGTCAATGTCCTCTGCGGCTTTGACTTTCTTCTGGTGCGCTTTTAGTTTTGTCGCATGAACTCCGTCAGGTTGCTGTTGTTGTTCGCGTTTTCTCTTCCGGTCATTGGCCAGACTCATGTTTCCAAGAGTCCGGCGAATCGGTTGGTGCATTTGGATGATCCGAGTCCGTTTTATCCGCATCGGGATTTTCCGAAATTGATCACGCCACAATGGGTGGGCGATGAGGGCGTGGAGGCGGTGGTGACGTTGGGGATTGATGATATGCGGGATGCAGCGCGGTATGAAAAATTTTTGCGGCCGATCTTGGAGCGGTTGAAGAAAATCGATGGGCGGGCGCCGGTGAGTATTATGACCTGCCGCATTGCGCCGGAGGACAAGCAGGTGCAAAAGTGGCTCGCGGAGGGGGTGTCCATCGAGGTGCACACGCTGACGCATCCGTGTCCGTTGTTGCAGAAGGGAAATTTTGAGCAGGCGTCGAATGTGGTCCACGGCGGGGTGGATTTGCTCAGTCAAATCAAGGGGAACAAACCGGTAGCCTATCGGATGCCGTGTTGTGACTCGATGAACAGCTTGAGCCCGCGATTCTTCGCGGAGATTTTCAACAAGGTCAGCGATGGCGGGCGGTTTTTGCAGATTGATTCCTCGGTGTTCAATATCACCACCTCCAAGGATAAATCGCTCCCGCGCGAATGGGTGCTGGACAAGGATGGCGGCGAGCGCTTTGCCAAGTATCTCCCGCGCAAGGCCACGCCCCAGCACCGCAAGGGCCTGCGCACGATGGGCTCGTACGTGGGCACGATTGAGGATTACCCGTACCCTTACACCGTCAACCGCCTGTGCTGGGAATTCCCGTGCACCGTGCCCAGCGATTGGGAGGCGCAAAACCTGCTCGGCAATAACAGCCCGCAGATGCTCGAGGACTGGAAACGCGCACTGGACGTGACGGTAAAAAAACAGGGCGTGATGAACCTCGTCTTCCACCCCCACGGCTGGAGCAGCAGCGCGCAGTTCGTGGAGTTCATCGATTACGCGCAAAAGACTTATGGCAAGAAAGTGAAGTTTTTGAATTTTAAGGAATGCGCGGAGCGACTGGGGAAAAATTTATTGGAAGGCGAACAACTCCGACACCCGTGGGCGCTCAATTCGGATCGGGGCATCCGGCTGATGGATTTGAACGACGATGGATATTTGGACGTTTTGATTAATCACATGCTCCACCAGACAACGCGCGTCTGGAATCCAAAGGCGCGCAAGTGGGAAAATTCCCAGCAACCATTTGGGATTGGGAAGGAAATGAATGGCGCGGATCGTGCAGTGAATTCGGAGGTCAGTTTCGGGATCATCCACAAAGAGAGAGTGTCCGCTCTTGAGCAATGGCGTGGCTCATATGAGGATAATTGTTTGGTTCCAAGGTTTTGGACTTTTACAAAAGGCAAATGGAACATCGATAAGGCCCTGAACAAGGGGCTCGATTTAAACCAATCGCTTAAAGCATATCTTGAACCCGAAACGTTGAGCATAAAAGCGCCCCGTGATGTCGGTATTCGCCTTCGTGACATCAACAACAACGGTCGATGCGAGTGCATCGTCAGCAACGAGCACCAAAACACGATTTTCGAATGGAACGATAAAAAACAATCTTGGGTGAAACTGCCATTTGCTCTCCCCAAGGGCGTGTCCATCGTCAATGTGGCCGGCCAAGACAACGGCCTCCGCTTCATCGACCTCAATGGGGACGGCTTTGACGACATCGTTTTCTCCAATGAAAAACGCTGGGGGATTTATCTTTGGGAGACGCGGGTGAATGCGGGGCTGGGGTGGAAGCCGGGCTGGAGCACGGTGGCGGAGGGCAAGCGCGGCGACAAAAAGGCGCTGCCGATGATTGCCAACAAGGGCACGAACAACGGCGCGTGGATTCACAGCGGGCACATTTGGTGGCAGAACGAACACACGGCGCATTTGCCGGACGTGGTGGATCGGCGGTCGTTTAAACAATTGCTGGATTTCGATGGGCCGAAGGCGAAATCACCCGAGGAAAGCAAACGATGTTTCCGCGTGCGCGAGGGATTCGAGGTGCGGCTGGTGGCGAGCGAGCCGCAGGTGAAGGATCCGGTGGCGTTCGCTTGGGGCACGGACGGCAAGTTGTGGGTGGCGGAGATGGGCGATTATCCCTCGGGCA
>CAZJRV010000073.1:0-12295 GCA_964548235.1 uncultured Verrucomicrobiota bacterium | reverse complement strand
GGTGCCGACCGGATGCTGCGGCCATTGAGCATGATCCACTCGCCTGCGGCAAACTCCCGTGCCTGTGGCCAGGGTGTTTCATGCCAGCGCTGGTTCACGGGGTCATGCCAGAGTTTTTTCTTGGGCAGATAACCGATGCGAAGATCGGCATTGCCCAGCAGATTGTGAGCGGCGTGCAAAGCAGACCGCACCCGATTGAGGCTCGCCAGTTGCACCCGGTACAGTTGATCTCCCCGCGGCTGACCCGCGCGTGCGGGGGCGTTGAGCGTGCCCGGTTTATCCAGGTAGCGGTCAAACGTAAATACTAGCCGGTCACCCAGCGAAGGATTGTGCAGCGTGAAAAACCGGGGATCCGCCTGGGCACCCAGGATGGCCGCAAGGCGGGTATCTGCCAGGGCTGCGCGTGGGCCGGGCCCTTCGTGGGCAAAGGCGAACTGGTTGCCCAGCACCCGCACCGGATCCCCATGGCGGGCACCGTGGCTGTAGCTCAAAGAAAGCGTGGGGAATTGGTATCCACCCTCCACTTTGAGCAGCAGATACTGGTCGAGATCACCGGGCATTTCAATGGCCCGGGCGGGGAACGCGCCATTTTCCGTCACCACCTGGAATCGCGTTCCGCTCAATCGCAGATGTTTGCCGGTGACCACGTAGCCATTTGGCGAAACAAAAAAACCGGTGGACCAATCTTGCGCTGTAAACGTGGCGCGCGAGGGCGCATCCACCATCGGGCTGGGTGGCTTGGGCGCGGCCAGCTGGGCCTGCAGCTGGGCGGCCAGTGTGCGGGCGGCGCGCAATTGTTCCGGCGTGAGCAGGCGCTGCAGCGAATCGCGGCCAGTCACCGCCGCTTGCTGGCGCTGGCGAGCGGCCAGCCACCACCAGGCATAGGCGCGCACCGGATCGTCGCCGCCAAGCACCTCCGTTTGCGGTTCGGGCATTTCACCCGGCTGCTCGGAATCAACCCATTTGCCCAGTACCTCCGCCGCATGCCGGCCTTGGCCCGCGGGCACCAGCAATTCCAGTTTCTGTGCGTTCGCATCGCCCGAAACAGCCAAATACCTCGCCTGTGCGCTGGCCAGCACCGCGCTGGTTTTGGCCAGCTCCGCCGGCAGGGTGGCCGCCGGGTGCGCCGTGGCAAATGTGCCGGGCACTTGCAGCGTCACTTGCTCACCGGCAAGGCGGCCTTGATAGTAAAACAAGCCGAGATTGTATTGGCTGGGCGCATGCCCCATCCGGGCGGCCTTGCGATACAGCATGAATGCGCGTGGCAAATTGGGCGGCACTCCCAGGCCATTCTCGTGCAGTTGGGCGAGGTTGTAATAGGAATCGGGCTGCTCATGTTTCACCGCCTGTTCCAGCCAGTGCGCCGCGCGCGCTGAGTCTGCCTTCACGCCGTGTCCCTGCAAATACATCACGCCCAGCGCATGCAGCGAGGGGCCATAGCCTTGGCGGGCGGCCAGCAAGAAATGGTCATGCGCATCCTGGTAAAGCCGGTTCTCCTCGGGCATCACTCTGCCGTCGGCGTTTTTATCCCAAAGCTTGAGTTGTTCGGGCTTGAGCGCGGCGGGATTCACCCGGCCGCCTTGGGAATAATACAGGATGCCCAGCTGATGCAATGCGGCTACCACGCCTTGCGCGGCTGCACGCCGCAGGAATTGCTCGGCCATCGCGGGATTGGGGGTGATCACCTGATTCAGGTGCTTCAGCCCGTTCTGGTGGATGCGGCCGAGGTTGTATTGTGCCACCGAGTGGCCCTGCTGTGCGGCGAGCTGGTATAATTCCAGCGCCTTCATCAGGTCGCGATTCACGCCTTGGCCTGTCTCAAACAGGTAGGCCAGGCTGGCTTGCGCCATGGCATGGCGAGAGCGTGCGGCGCGTTCGTACTCCTTGGCGGCATCTTTGAAATTGCCCATCCGCTGCAAAAGCAGGCCGCGATTGTAATAATCGGTGGCATCACTGGAAATAGCTTGAGGATCGTAGGGGTTGCGGCCGGCGTTTGCCCGTTGCCGCCTGGGATCAGGAGTTCCAAATTTGATGAGATGCTCGTAAAGATCCCAGCGCAGGAACACCTGCCGAATGGCCGCCTCGTTGGCAGTTGCCGGAGACATGCCGCGTTGTTGAAACACGCGGGCAATGTCGGAGTGGATTTTTTTGTAGCGGGCGAGTTGCTCAGCATTGGCGTAGAGATTCAGCCACTCCTCGGGCGAAGGCTGGGAGCCGGAGCCCGTTCCGGGCAGAAGGGGCAACAAGTGGTGCGCAAAAGCCACCGGACCGCAAATCGGTCGCAAGGTCCAGGGCGCGGGGGGGTAATTATTTTCCGCCAAGGGTTGGGCCGGTTCACGATCAACCCGCACGAATTGTGGTCCACCCTGGAACCAACTCCGCATTACGGCCAACCAGTGCTCGGCCATAAGGCGTCCGGCTGTTTGGACAGGCGTTTCGAGTACCCCTGCCTGCGCCATTTTCGGCGCGGGGCCAGCCTCGGCACCACCCATGCGCTGGGGCAGAGCGCACTGAAACAACAGTGCGCCGCCCAAGAAAGCGGTTACATGAATGCTGCGCAGGTTCATTGGTTCTGCTTCATTCTGGTGCACGCCCGGCCATTGCCAAGCGCGATTATCCGGCACCGAGCAGCAAATCTTGGGCCAACTTTTCAAAATCAGCATGGAGACCCAAAATTGCCATATTTTGCCAAAAAATCCAAAAACATCTAAAATTAGGCAAATGGCAAAAAATGCCAGAAATTAAAATTGGTTTTTTTGCCCAAAAACGAAAAAAATTGCCAAAAAATGGGGATTTGGCTGAGTTTCGTTTTTTGCTCCTTTATGGCACGGGGCTTGCTGCACGCGGCGTATGATTGATGCGCTTTTTAGCGGCGCCAACTACCAAGGCGTAAAGAAGATGGTTGATGCAACCACTCTTCGGCAGGAGGCGATTGCCAGCAATTTGGCAAATGTCGAGACTCCTCATTACAAGCGCATGGATGTGCAGGCCACCTTCGCCTCGGAACTGGCGCATGCCATTGGTTCCGGATCGGCGGATACGGTGAAGGGCGTGCGGCCGCGCATCACGGTCGATACCACCGCCGTGGCGCAGAATCGCGACGGCAACTCCGTGCAGCTGGAGAAGGAACTGATGTATCTACAGAAAAACATGGTGGCCCATTACATGCAAACCCAGATGCTCACCGGCACTTTTGACAAGCTGCGCATGGCCATCAAGTCACGATAACCCGAATTACACACGTCATGTTGAACATTAACATTTTACCCGGAGCCGACAGCGCCGCTTCAGCCTTGCAGGCGGAGAAGGTGCGGATGGAGGTAATTTCGCAGAACATCGCCAACGCAAACACCACCCGCACCGACAAGGGCGGCCCGTATCAACGGCAGGTGGTGCGTTTTGAAACTCACATGGCAAACCAGTTTAATCACAACAGCGCCCAGGCAGAGGTGCGTGTGGCGGGGATTGAAGCGGATAACCGCCCGTTCAAAGTAATGCACCAGCCCGGCCACCCCGATGCAGATGCAGAGGGAATGGTGCAGTACCCGAACGTGAATGTTCACGAGGAGATGGCTGACCTGATCGCCTCCTCTCGTGCGATGGAGGCCAACCTGTCCATCATCCGCACCTCGCGCCAAATGGCCCTGCAAACCCTGTCCATTGGCAAGAAATAATTTAGTGAAATAAGAAAACGAATATAATGTTACCCGTAAATCCAGTTGCAGCGCAGGGGCTGGCGGATATTTACCGCCAGCAACGCGCGATTATGGATCGCAGCCGTGAGATCACCGATGCCAGCAAGGCCGGGGTGCCCGTGGCACCCGATGGCGCGCAGGCCGCGCGCGGCCCGGATGGCGTGGGTTTTGGCGGGGTGCTCGACAAGTTTGTGAACGAGGTGAACGCAAAGCAGCTGGACTCCACCCAGGCGGTGAATGATTTGCTGGCCGGGAAGGAAATACCGCTTCACCAAGTGATGATCACCATGCAGGAAGCGGGCGTGGCCTTTCAAATGATGGTGGAAGTGCGCAACAAACTGCTCGAGGGCTACCAGGAATTAATGCGCATGCAGATTTAGTGAACCCAATTTTGCAAACCCAAACAAACTGAACCATGGATAAAATTAAAGCAATGGCAACGCAGCTGCTCACCATCTGGCAGCAGCTGGGCGTGAACCAAAAAATCACCGTGGCCGCCTCCAGCCTGCTGGTGGTCGGCGCCCTGGCGGTGGTGATCTTTTTCACCAGCCGCACGGATTTCGTGTTGCTGTACGGCAACATGGATGCGAAGTCCGCCGGCGAGATTATCACCGCGCTGGAGGAGCAGAGCATACCCTATGAGGTGGGCGCAAGCGGCACCAGCCTGAAGGTGCCGCGCGACAAGGTGCACAGCCTACGAGCCACGCTCGCCCTGCGCGGCCTGCCCAAGGCCGGCGACAAGGGATGGGAATTGTTTGAGGAGAATAACACCGTGAGCATGTCCGACTTTGTGCAGCAAAACAACAAGCTGCGCGCGTTGCAGGGCGAGCTGGCGCGCAGCATAGCAATGTATGATGGGGTAACCAGTGCCCGCGTGCATTTGGTGATGCCCAAGCACCGGCTGGTGGTGGATGAAAGCCGGAAGGGAACGGCTGCCGTGCTACTGAATCTCAGCGGGTCGGGTGCGGTGAGTTCCGAGGGCGTGCAGGCAATCCGCTTTTTGGTGGCCGGCGGCATTGAAGGATTGAACCCCGCCAACGTGACGGTGACGGATAATTTTGGCAACGTCCTCTCTCAGGCCGGAGAGGAAAATGGCGCTTTCGCAATGGCCAACAACCGGCTGAGCGCCCGGCGAAATTATGAGGCCTACCTGGCCCGGCAGGTGCGCACCACCCTGGAGCCAGCCCTCGGGCCCGGCCAGGTGATTGTGACGGTGAGCGCGGAACTCAATCACGACCAAATCACCCACACCTCCGTCCAGTACGATCCCGATGGTGTGGTGACCAACCAATTTCAGTCCACCATCGACACCAGCGGCAACACCACCCCCAGTCCCGGCGGCATTGCCGGGGCCTCCTCCAACACGAACACCAGCACCAACAACACCGGGGGCGCGCTGGCCAACAACACCCAGAACAAGGAGGAGAAGACCATTTCATTCAACAACAGCCAATCCACCACCAACATCGTGAAAGCCGTGGGCAAACCCGAGCGCATCACTGCCACCGTGCTGGTGGCCCAGGGCGCCACTGCCCGTGATGGGGCGGCCATGTTGAAGCTCAAGAATGTGGTGAAAAACGCCATTGGCCTTCACTTGGAAGGCGGCGTGGGCGCGGTCCGGCCTGATGACATCACGGTGGAGGAAATTCAGTTTAATGACGCTCACATCACCGCGGCAAAGGAGGAGCTTGATTCCGCCGCCACAAAGGCCATGATTAGTGACTTGGTGCGCAACATCTTGTACGTGCTGCTGGGCGCGGGCGCGCTGATGGCGTTCGTGAAGCTCGTGAAGCGCAGTGCGGATGAAGTGATCCCCACCGGAGTTCCCGTGGGACAGTTGCTCGCCGGCTCCCCGATGATGGCACCGGTAGGCGCACCAGTTGGTGCGGCAGCTGCAAGTGGACTTGCGCCTGCAGCGGCCAGCAGGATAACCACGGCGGCGGATGCAGAATCACAAATGGCGATATCAGCCAATACACTAGACGAGATTGAAGAAGCCTTGAAAGATCCATCCAAACTTACAACCGCCGAAATCCAGCAGCTCATGGAGCGCCGGAAGGAGGAGAAGGAACGCCGCAAGATGCTCGAGTCCATGGCAGATGAAGAGGACGAGGAGGATGTTGAGGTGATCGAGGAACAGAAACAGAAGTTGATCATGGACTTTGGTCTTGGCAAGAAACAGCCCGAGCGCGTGAACATTGAGGTGTTGCGTGATATGATCAAGGATAACCCGGAATCCATGGCCGTGGCAGCTCGGCGCTGGCTCGGAGGAGAAACCGGTGATGATAAGGACGATGAAGGCAGCCTCGATGATGGAGCAGCCAGTAGCTGAACCCAAAAATGGAATTGAACCATGGCTGAATCAAAGAAAAAGAAGACCGTTCCAACGGGATTGCAGTTAACCGCTTCGCAAAAGCTGGCGACCTTCCTCATCGTCATGGGGGAGGATGCCGCGGCGGAGATCATCAAGAACTTCGATGACAACGAGCGTGAGCTGGTGTGCGCCGAGATGGCCAACCTGCCGCTGCTTGACAGCACCGAGCAGGGGGCTGTGTTGCAGGAGTTCACCAGTATGGCTGTGGAAGCGCAGTCAGGTATCAGCGGCTCGGTGGATTTCACCCGGGCCGTGCTGGAAAAATCTGTGGGCCTCTTTAAGGCGGCAGAAATCATCGGCCGCGTAGGCACCGCCCGCACGAGCGTGGCCACCATGCAGCAGATTATCGATTTGGATTCCGTCTCCATTTGCAATCTGCTCAAGGAAGAAGACCCGCAAACCATCGCGTTGGTTGTTAGTTATTTACCCGCTCTGAAAGGATCTGAAGTGCTCATGAGCATGCCCGAACGTGTGCGCGAAATGGTGGTGGAAAAACTCGCTACCCTCGAGTCCACCCCCATTGAGGTAGTGGAAACCCTCGGCGAAGTGCTCTCCAGCAAGGTGGGCGAACGCGTCAGCCGTGCGCTGAACCAAACCGGTGGCGAGAAATCAGCCGCCGCCGTGCTCAACGCCATGAACAAGGACGAACGCAAGAAGCTGCTCGACAACATGGACGAGCGCGCCCCGGACCTCGTACGCTCCATCCGCATGAAGATGTTCACCTTCGACGATCTGCAAACGCTCGACGTGAAGACGATGCAGAAGATCATGCGCGAGGTGGATGCCAACAAGCTCGCCGTGGCCCTCAGTGCCGCCACCGACCAGCTCAAGGACGCCATGCTCGGCGCGCTTTCCAAGCGGGCGGCGGAGAATGTGAAGGACGAAATCGAGAACATGGGCAAGGTGTCCCTGCGCGAGGTGGAGGCCAACCAAAATTCCATCATCGACGTGGTGCGCCAGCTCGAGACCGAGGGCGAAATCTCGCTGGAAGGCGAATAACCAGACACATAATTTATGGTACAAGCCATCGACAACATTGTGACCGAGGAACCCCTGCGCGGCGTCCGGCTGGCCATCGGCCCTGCCGAGGCCCTGTTGCCCGAGGAACCCGCCGGCCCCACACATGAGGAACAACTCGCCGAGCAGGAAACCGCCGGGCGCCAGCGTGGCCGCGAGGAGGCTGCTGCGGAGTATGAACCGCAACTGGTCGCCCTGCGCGCCGAGCTGGAACAAGCCCAGGCCGAAGGCGCCAACCGGCAACTGGCCGCCATCGAGGAGGCTGTGCAGGCGAAGCTGTCCGCCCGGCTCCACGAGCTGGAGGCGGAGTTGATCGAATTTTCCACTGAGGCGGCCATCCGGCTCGTGCACGGGCTGCCCATCAGCACCGGCATCATCGAGGCGGCCATTCGGGATGCGCTGGCCCATTGCGAACAGGACGCCGAGGTGTCCGTCCATCTGCACCCGGAGGACCTGAAATTATTGAAGAGCCACCAGAGCGAGCTGCTGCAGGATTCGCCTCATCAACGCCGCGTGCTTTACCTGGAAGGCGCGGAAGTTTCCCGTGGCGGTTGCCTTGTGGAAACCCGCTGCGGGGTTATCGATGGCCGGCGCGAAACCCGCGAGGCCCTCTTGCGCGAGGCGGTCGACACCTGAGATTTTTGAAATGACAGCCAACGAACCATCCACCCAATCCCGCGCGGGCCAAGGCGTCCGGCAGGTGCGCTCGCGCCTGTCCAACACGCGCCTGGTGGAGAACCGTGGGCGGGTGACGCAGATGATTGGGCTCGTCATCGAGTCGCAGGGGCCGCTGGCATCCGTGGGTGAAATTTGCCGTATCGAGTCGCGCATTACCGGCCAGAAACTGATGGCCGAGGTGGTGGGCTTTCGCGATCGCAACCTGCTGCTCATGCCGCTGGGCGAGGTGCAGGGCATCTGCCCCGGCAGCGAGGTGGTGGCCACCGGCCATTCCCTGCGCGTGCCCGTGGGCGAGGAACTATTGGGCCGCGTGATTGATGGCATGGGCCAGCCGCTGGATGACCTGGGTGCCATTCCACAGCTGCCATTGGCCGAGCTGGATCTCAAAACACCGCACCCTCTCAAGCGCGGCCGGATTGACCAGCCCTTTGAAACCGGCATCAAGGCCATTGACACCTTTGTGCCCCTTGGGCGCGGCCAGCGCCTCGGCATCTTTGCCGGCAGCGGCGTGGGCAAATCCACCCTCATGGGCATGATGGCCAGCAAATCCGAGGCGGATGTGAACGTGATCGCCCTCATCGGTGAGCGGGGCCGCGAGGTGCGCGAATTTTTGGAACGCGATTTGGATGAGGAAGGGCGCAAGAAATCCGTGGTCATCGTGGCCACCTCCAACCAGCCCGCGCTCGCCCGCGTGAAGGGCACGTTCCTGGCGATGACCATCGCCGAGCATTTCCGCAGCCAGGGCAAGAACGTGCTGCTCATGATGGATTCCATCACGCGCTTTGCCATGGCCCAGCGGGAGATCGGCCTGGCCATTGGCGAACCACCCAGCTCGCGCGGCTACACGCCCTCGGTGTTTTCGCTGTTGCCGCAACTGCTTGAGCGCGCGGGCAACAACGAGCACGGCTCCATCACCGGTTTATTTAATGTATTGGTGGAAGGGGATGACATGAACGATCCGGTGGCAGACGCCGCGCGATCCATTCTTGATGGTCACCTCGTACTCTCACGCGAACTGGCTTCGCAAAACCATTACCCCGCCATTGATGTTCTGGAGAGCATCAGCCGCTTGGCGCATGACCTGCTCACGCCTGAGGAACGCGCCCACATGGGTCACGCCCGCGAGAGCATGGCGGTTTACCGCAAGAGCCACGACTTGATTTCCATTGGCGCCTACCAGCCCGGCAGCAACCCGCAGATCGACGAGGCCATCAGCCTCCACGAGCCGATGCGCGAATTCCTGCGACAGGAAACCAACACGGGTAACGGCCGACAGGAGAGTTGGCAGCAGCTTGTCCAAACCTTGGGAGCAGTTCAGGCAGCGCCCGTGCCCGAGCAGTCCGAGGCCCACTTTGCCCCGCCACAGTTGCAGGCACAACCCCAACCGCAGGCCGGGTTTCCCGCGCCCGAATCACCCGGCGGACCGCCGCCACAAATGATGGCCTGATATGAAACCCTTTCAATTTTCACTCAAGACCGTGCTGGAGGTGCGTTCCAACGAGGAACAGCAGGCCAGCGATGCCTACGCCCAGGCGCGCGGCGCGCTGGAAACCGTGCAGCTGCACTGGCGCGCGCTCAACGAGGCGGTGGACGCTCATCTGCTCGCCTGCCGTGGCGCGTTTGATGGCCAGGCACAGAGCGGTGATCTGGCTCACTTGCAGGGGTCGCTGCGTTCCTTGCGCGCGCAATTGGCTGAATTGGAACCGGAACTGCTGCGCCTGCAGGGTGTGATGGATGAAAAATGGCAATTGCTGCTTCAGGCCCGTCAACGCCGCGAGGCGCTCGAGAAGATGCGCGACAAGAAACAATCCCAACACCAGTCGGAAGCGCGGCGCACGGAGCAGAATGCCATTGACGAGATGGTGTTGCTGCGCGAGGCGGGCGATGTGATCATGAAAATTTAACGGAGGAACAACATGAAAAAGTTTTTGAAATCGAGATGGTTCGTCGCCCTGCTGGGAGTGGTTGTGTTTATCATCACCTTCGTGGTGTTGATCCTGACATCCATCAAGCCGATGATCCAGGCGGAGCTGGATAAATCAGGCATGGCCCAACAGGCAAAGAAGGAACTTGCGGCGGTTGAGGCGGAGAAAGCCAAGCAGCCCGAGACCCTGGAGAACGCGGGCAAGACGGCTGAATCCGAGGCGCACAAGAAAAACAAGCCGGAGGCAGAGCGCACCATCGCACGCCATTTCAGCGATCTTGAGCGCGTCACAGCTGCCGGCGACCTGAAGGCAACCCATCCCAGCCTCCGCGAGGTCATCCAGCAACTCCAGGCACGCCAACGATACCTGAACCAGCGCGAGGCGGAACTGGAAGACTTGAGCAGTCACCTGAATGAACAGCTCAAGGAACTGCATTTTCACACCAACCACATCACGCTGACCCGCTCGCACCTGGACAAGCTACTGGAGGGCAAGGTGGATTTGATCCGCCAGAATGAAACCAACAAGCTGATGCAAATGGCGCAAATTTACGGGACCATTATGAACACCGGCGATGCGGAGGCACGGGCTGAAAACCTGCGCAACCTCATTCGGGCCACTCAGGAAGAGGACCCCACCCTGAACCCGAAGGTGTTCCAATATATGGTACAAACCAACCAGGCGACTATCGTCAACGCGCTGATCTCCTCCGGAGATCCCGAGGACGTGAAGCTTTACAACACCCTCATCAAAAGCTGGCGGAAAACCATGCTGGATCCGGGCCTGACACCGACACCCACACCTTAAATGACACCTTTACCTACACAATCCAGCGCACAAAACGCAACGACGGCAGATCCCGTTTTGGGATGGAACGCTCCCACCGAACCGGCAGCTGAAGACCGGGGCTTTGATAAAGTGTTCCGCGAAGCGGCGGACGAAACCGAAGCCGCCGATCCGGAAACCCAGCCAGAGGATTCCGACAAAACCAAAGCCAAAGACGAGGCAAAAGCGGAAGCTCAGGCCGCACGTCAAGCCCAGCAGGCCCAACGCGCCAAGGAACTGGCCGGGCTGGGCCATGCCACGCCGGTGTCGGCAGACCCCGCAAACCAATCCAAGGCGGTCGTGAAGGCAGCCCAATCAAAAGGAACGCCGACTTCCACAGCCAAGACTGCGGAAAACCTGAACCAAGCCATTGAGCCCAAGGAATCGAAAGCCAAGGTTGACCCCAACGCCAAAGCCAAAGCGGAGGCTGCCAAGCCCGTGGAAACCAACGAGGCCAAGGCGGAGGATGCCAAGGCCACACGCCAAGCCTTGCAGGCGCGCAGGCAAGCTGCCGCCAAACGAACCGGGCGCTTGAACAAGCAGCAGGCGACGCGCGCGCAATTGAAATCCGAAGACGCAAAGCACGCCCAAGCCAAGGCGCAGTTGGCGCAGTCGACTGAAATACGGCAAAATTTACCCACCCTCGCACTCGCCAACAGCAAGGCGGTTAAACCCGGGCAAACCGCTGATAAAGCCGGTAATTTAACCAAAGGCGAATGGGAACTCGTGAACGGCACGCAAGTTGCTCAGAACAACGCCAAGATGGCCATGATGGCAAAAACAACCGCCCCCGCACCGGAAGGATCCGTGGCGAGATGGGAAGAGCTGCGCCCGGCGACCAGTGCCGAGCTCGGCGGCGGTGCGTCTGGCCAACAACAGGATTTGCCTCGCGAACAGGCGCGTGAATTTACAGCGCCCGTTCAGGCGGTCGCAACCCCCGCCGCCACCGGCACAGCACCCACGCAGGCATTTGTGCCCACGCCCGGCCAAGTATCGGCCACGCTCGAGAAAATATGGAATGCCGTCACCACCTTTCGCGCCAAGGGTGCTGACCAATGGACGGTGAAATTGCAGACGGATAATCAAACCCAAATGCAGCTGACCATTCGCTACAGCCAAAGCGGCTTGGAAATTCAGGCGCGTTTGGGGCAGGGCGATGGCCAGCAGCTTGCCGGCCAATGGAGCGAGCTGCAGCAGACCCTCGCCGAACGCGGGGTGACCCTGCGTGACTTGACCCGTGAAGAGCCGGAATTGCCCCGTTTTTCCAAGGATTTAGACGAATTTAACTCTTCGGACTCACCCGAAAGCCGCCGCCACGCGTCGGCCGGGGAGGAGGATGAGGAGCCGCTTAACTGGAATGGGCTGGACGCAAACCGCGAGGGGGAAGAGCCATCGGCAACGCGCCGGGCACCTGCGCGCGCCGAAAACTCCAACTGGGAAAGTTGGGCCTAAATTTTTGAATGAGTTGAGGAACGAACCATGATAGTTAATCCAACACAGATTACTGGAATCAACGCCGCGGCACCCGAGCCCAATGAGCGTGTGCCGGTGAAAATGCTCGGCCAGAATGAATTTTTGAAATTGCTCGTCACACAGATGCGCAATCAGGATCCCATGGCTCCGGTGAGCGATACGGAGTTTATCGCACAGATGGCGCAATTCAGCAGCTTGGAACAAACCAAGAGCATGAGCGCCGACATCACCAAGCTGCGTCAGGGCAACGACTTCCTGCAGGCCACCAACCTGTTGGGCAAGGAAGTGCACCTCAGCCTCGGGGATAT
>CAZJRV010000072.1:679-12631 GCA_964548235.1 uncultured Verrucomicrobiota bacterium | reverse complement strand
TGACGGCGTTCAACTCACGGCACGGCGGCTTCAACATGACCACCGCCGGCCGGGTGCAGACGCCGACGCTGGTAATCCTCGCCGAACGCGAACGGGAAATTCGAAACTTTAAGGAGCGCGACTATTGGGAAGTGCATGCGGATTTCAAAGTGGCTGCCGGCACTTACTCAGGGCGGTGGTTCCGTGAAGGTTTCAAGAAACCCGATGACGACGACCAAGCCCGCGCGGAGCGGCTCTGGACCGAGGCGGAGGCGACGGCAATTGTCGGGCGTTGCACCGGGCAGACGGGCGTGGTGGAGGAAAACAAAAAGCCAAGCAAACAAATTCCGCCGCAACTCTTCGACCTCACCACGCTGCAACGCGAGGCGGGCAGCAAGTTCGGCTTCAGCGCGCGCAATACACTCGGCATCGCACAGGCGCTTTACGAAAAGCACAAGCTGCTGACTTATCCGCGCACGGATTCGAAATGCCTGCCGGAGGATTACATCAGCACCGTGCGCAGCCATCTCAAGGGTTTCGCCAAGGCCAAGTCCAACGCCACGCTGGCGCCGGAAGTCATCGCCGCGTGCTCCAAAGTATTGAGCAACGATTGGGTGACGCCGAGCAAACGGATTTTCAACAACGCCAAGATCAGCGATCACTTTGCGATTATCCCAACCGGAAAAATTCCCGCGGGCGGGCTCAAGGAACAGGAGCAAAAAATTTATGACCTCGTGGCGCGGCGCTTTGTGGCCATCTTTTTTCCATCGGCAGAATTTGAAAACACCCGCCGCATCACGCGCATTTCGGACGATTCATTTCTCACCACCGGCAAAGTGTTGGTGGTGCCCGGTTATCTTGAAGTATACGGCCGGCGCCCCGGCGTGGCCACGGAGAAGGACGAACTGGTGCCCGCCGAGACTGGCGAAAAAGCCGATGCCAAGGAGGTCACCCTCAAAGGCGACCAAACCAAGCCGCCCGCGCGTTACACGGAGGCCACGCTGCTTTCGGCGATGGAAACCGCGGGCAAACGCGTGGACGACGACGAACTGCGCGAGGCGATGAGTGAACGCGGCCTCGGCACACCCGCCACGCGCGCGGCCATCATCGAGGGACTCATCGCACACAAATACGTTTTCAGGAATGAACAGCGGAAAAGCGAGCTGGTGGTTTCCAACAAAGGCCTCGCGTTGATCGATCTGCTGGAAGACATCGGCATCGAGGCACTGACTTCGCCGGAGTTGACCGGTGAATGGGAGTACAAGCTCAAGCAAATGGAAAGCGGCGACCTCAGCCGCGATGCGTTTATGGGCGAGATCAAGTCGCTCGCCATCGACATCGTGGACCGCACCAAGGGCAAGATGACCGAGCTGGCCAATCGCACCTACGACGATCTGGAGGCCATCTGCCCCAGTTGCGGCGCCACCGCGCTGAACCAAACCGACGGCAACTACGAATGCACCGGCGCGGACTGTAAGTTTAAGCTCAACAAATACATCGCCAGCCACAAGCTCATGCCCGCCGAGGCCAAGACGTTGCTGGAAAAAGGCAAGGTGGGGCCGTTTGAAGATTTCAAAAACCGCTTCGGCCAACCCTTCGTCGCGGAGATTGCGATGGCCGAAGGCGCGCGTGGTGCGTGGAAGCCGGAATTTATTTTCGAGGGTGACGAGGAACGCGAGGCCGAGGCGAAAAACCTCACCGACGACCAACTTCTCTGCGAAGCTACGCTAGCCGATGGCACAGCCACCAAGGTTTACGAAACCGACCGCGCCTATCTCTGCCCCGAGATGGCGCCCGACAAACAAAAGGGCGGCACCCGCATTGCCAAGGAGATTTTGAAAAAAGAGATTCCCGCCGAGCAAGCCATCAAGCTGTTCACCGAGGGCAAGACCGATGTCATCGCCGGGTTCATCTCCAAGAAAGGCCGCCCCTTCAGCGCGTTTCTGTTGCTCGACAAAACCACCGGCAAGCTCGGGTGGGAATTCCCGCCACGACCCAAGAAACCGGCGAAGAAAAAGACTGCGAAGAAGAAATCCGCCACAGAAACAAAAAATTCACAGGACGAATAATTTCTCTGTGCCCTCGGTGCCTCTGTGGTTCAACTTGTTTTTTGCCCGCGTTTCTGTTAGCATCAATGAATGCCGGGGAGGGCATCCAGTTCACAATCATCCATCGTGAATGACGACGCGTTTGTGTCGTCGTTTCTGGATTATCTGCAAACCGAAGCAGGCGCATCGGTGTACACGCAGCGCAATTACCGGCAGGCGCTCACGGAATTTTCGCAATGGCACCGCACCGAACGCAGCACCGCGCCGGATTGGTTGCACCTGAAGAAACTCGATTTCCGCAACTACCTGCGCTTCCTCGGGCGCGGCAATCTCAGCCGCTCGGCGGTGCAGTTGCGCTTCTCGGCGCTGCGTTCGTTTTACAAGCACCTCATGCGACGCGGCAAACTCGATGCCTCACCGGTCAAGGAAATCACCCTGCCCAAAAAGGAAAAGCGACTGCCACAATTTCTTACGCCTGACCAAGCCATTGCCCTGATGGAAGTGCCCATCATTGAACTGGCCGCCGCACGCGAGCAAGCAAAGGAGGCCACCGAAATCGACCCCGCGCCTTACCTGCGCGATGCCGCCATCCTCGAGGCGATTTATTCCTGCGGCCTGCGCATCAGCGAAGTATGCGGCTTGCGCGTACTCGATCTCGATCGCGAAGAGCGCCTGTTGCGCGTCCACGGAAAAGGCAAAAAAGAACGCCAAGTCCCCATCGGCGCGCCAGCCGTGGCGGCCATTGAGCGTTACTGGGCCGCGCTGGAACATCCGCCCACCGGCGAGATGCCCGTGTTCCTCGCTAACCCCAATGAGCTTCGACCCGTTTACCCACGCCTCGTCCAGTTGCATTTCAAACACTACCTCGCCGCGGCCGAGCTGGATCCCACGCTCACTCCGCACAAGCTGCGCCACAGTTACGCCACCCATCTGCTCAACGCCGGCGCCGATCTGCGCAGTGTGCAGGAACTCCTCGGGCACGAAAATCTCGTCACCACGCAGGTCTACACCCACCTCACCACCGACCGCCTCAAGCAAGCCTACGACAAAGCCCACCCACGCGCTTGACTGCCCGCCGATGTTGCACCCAAGCCCGCCTTCAGCCCATAGTCGCCCGTGCACTTGGGCCATTTGCGATTGCGGGATTTTCGAAACTACCGGCGGCTCGATGCCGATTTCGGGCCGGGCTTTCACGTGCTGCTCGGGCGCAATGCGCAGGGCAAAACCAATCTGCTCGAAGCCGTTCATCTGCTGGCCACCCTGCGCAGTTTTCGCGGCGTCGGCAGCGCAGCCCTCGTGCGCCACGGCCAGCCCGGCTGGTTTGCCGGCGGACGCGCCGTGGCCACCGGTACGCACGACATCAAGCTCTACTGGAGCAAAAACGAACGCCGCCTCAGCCTCGACGGCCAACCCGTCCGCAAGCTCACCGATTACCTCGGCACACTCCGCACCGTCGCCTTTTGCGCCGAGGATCTCCAGCTCATCAAGGGCGCCGGACGCGGGCGGCGGCGCTTCCTCGATTTTTTGCTGGCCCAAACTGTGCCCAACTATTTGCCTTTGCTGCAAAACTACACGCGCGCCGTGCGCTCCCGAAATGCACTGCTCAAGAGGCGGCCCGTCGACGAGGCCTCGCTGGAAAGTTTCACCACAGAAGTCGTCAAGCTCGGCAACCAAATCATGGCTCATCGCCGCGCGCTCCTGCCCGAACTGGGCCCGCGCATCACCGCCGCCCACGCCCGCATGGCGCCCGAGAGCGAGGAATTGACCGTCGAGTATCAACCCCGCGTCAAAGAAGATTTTGCCACCGAACTGCAGCGCGTGCGCGAACGCGAACGCGCCATCGGCGCCACCGCCATTGGCCCGCACCGCGATGAACTTGCCCTGCAGCTCAACCATCAACCCGCCGCCGACACCGCCAGCGAAGGCCAAAAGCGCACCCTCGCCATCGCGCTCAAGCTCGCCCAGGCCGAGCACCTCGCCGCCACCCACGGCGCGCCGCCCATCCTGCTGATCGACGACGTCATGGGCGAACTCGATGCCTCCCGCCGCCAGGCCTTCCTCCCCCTCCTCAACCAATGCACCCAAGGCCGCGGCCAAGTCTTCATGACCTGCACCGAACAAACCTGGCCCAAGGAACTCGGCGAGGAACTGCAGAAATGGGAAGTGACGGAAGGCGAATTGAAGCAATGTTCAACCGCAGATTGCGCAGATTAGCCCAACACGGCTAAACCATTAAAACAAAAACGACTGAATGTAATTCACCACTGGCTCGGGCCATAGGCCGAGGGCGGCGGTCAGGAGAACGAGGGCGAGGAGGGTTGCGGTGGTGGGGAGGCCGACGGGGGCGGTGTCGTGCTCGCCGGTGTCTTCGCGCACGAAGATGGCCTTGAGAATTTTCAGGTAATAATAAAGCGCCACCACGCTGAAGGCGAGGGCCACGGCGACGAGCCAATACAATCCATCGCTCCAGTATTCCATTTCGGGCGCGGCGGCGATGGCGGCGTAGAACAAATAAAATTTCCCAACAAACCCCGCGAGCGGAGGGATGCCGGCCAGCGATAGCACAAATACGAGCATTGCCAGCGAAAGGCCGGGGCTGGTTTTCCACGCGCCGCGAAAGTCATCGATGAGCGCTTCGCGTCCGAGGCGGTCGTTCCACACGCTCACCACCGCGAACGCGCCCAGCGTGGCGATGGCGTACACGATTGCATAAAACATTGCCGCCGCGCGGCCGGCATCGGTGAAGGCCACCACGGCCACCAAAATATATCCGGCATTAGCAATGGCGCTGTAGGCGAGCAGCCGTTTCACATTCGCCTGCCGTAACGCGCCGAGGTTGCCTACCACCATGCTCGCCACGGCCATTAACAATAATAATGGCATAATGGACGAGTGGGCTGAGGGCAACGAAACCGGCCCAAGCAATGCGAGCAATAACGCCACGCCGGCGATTTTTGAGCCGCTGGCAATCCACGCGGCCGCCGGGGTGGGGGCGGCCTGATACACTTCCGGCGCCCACAAGTGGAAGGGCGCCAGCGCGAGCTTGAAGCCGAGTCCCACCAAAATAAATAAATACGCCACCACCACCAAGCGCGGCGATTCCGCGAGCGTGGCCTGTGTGATGTCCAGTTGCCCGACGGTGCCGAATAAATAACTGAGGCCGAACAACAGGAACGCGGAGGCCACGCCGCCGTAGGTGAAATATTTCAGCGCCGCTTCGGCGGATTCTTTGCGCGCAGGGTTCAGCGCCGTGAGCGCGTACAGGCTCAGGCTCACCAGCTCCAGCGCCACGAAGGCCCCGAGCAGGTTGCGGCTGGTGACCATGAACCCCATCCCCAACGTGGCCAGCAACAGCAGTGCGAAATATTCGCTCACCTGCGGCGTGGTCATCGTCCGCCCCGCAAGTGGCAGCACCAGCAGTCCCAGCAAAAACAAAACGCCCTTCAACGCCAGCGTGCCGGTGTTCAAGACGAGTTGCCCGTGCGAGGCGACCTCCAGCGCGTGGCCGTCCATGGCGAGGCTGCCGGTCAACTGGCAACCCAAGGCCACCAGCGCGCCCACCAGTCCCAGGCCGCCAATGCGCGAGGCGGCACACGCACGATCGGCAAGGCTCGCGCCGCGCAGGCAACCGTAGTCCACCCCCAATGCGGCGAACAGCGCCACGACCACGATGAGGTCAGGCAAAAGCGCGTTGAAGAGTGCGGGGTAATCCATTTAGTTAAATCAATTAAATCGATTGAGCAGAAGTTGTAGGCTGCCAGCGATGTGATTGGTGAGCAGCCACGGGCAAAGGCCGATGACCAATGACGCCCCCAACAACAACGCCACGCCAGCCTTCTCGGGAAGAGTCATCGGCGGATAATCGACATTGCCTTCATCGTTGTTGTCATCACCGGTGGTGCGCTCGCGAAAAAATGCCTCGTGAATTTTCGCCAGCGTGTAGCCGAAGGTCGCCAGCACGCCGAGGCCCGCGCCGATAACGATCCACGTGGGCAAACTCGCCCACGCCCCGAGCAGCACGTACAATTCCGACACAAATCCGCTGAAGCCCGGCAGCCCCATTGAGGCCAGTGCCACCACGATGAACGCCCACGCGATGCCCGGCATCCGGTCCATCAAGCGATGCAGTTCATCGAGCATCCGCGTTTTCGTGCGCGTGTAAATTACTGTGCCCACCATCGCGAAAAGCAGCGCGCCGATGACGCCGTGCGAGAACATCTGCAGCACCGCACCGGTCATCCCCGTGAGATGCAGCGTGCCAATGCCGAGCAAAACAAAACCCATATGACTGACACTGGAATAGCCGATCACGTACTTGAAATCTTCCTGCCGCAACGCGGCCAGTGCGCCGTAGATAATGTTGATGATTGCAAACACCGCCACCCACGGGGCCCACACCATCGCGCCTTCGGGCATCAAACCCACCGCCACGCGCAGGCAACCGTACGCGCCGAGCTTCATTACCACGCCTGCCAGCAGCATACTCGCCGCGGTGGGTGCGGCTGAGTGGCCCTGCGGCGCCCACGTGTGGAACGGCCACATACCCGCCAGGATCGCGAAGCCCACGAACATTACCGGGAACACCACCGCCTGCAGGCCGCTGCTGAAGTCTGCAGTCATCAACGCGCGCAAATCAAATGTGTATAATCCCGAAGCAAAGAACAGCGCCAGCATCCCGATCAACACCAGCGCGCTGCCGCCGAAGGAATACATCACCAGCTTCATCGCGGCAAACTCGCGCTTGGCGCCGCCCCAGATGGCGATCAGGAAATATTTCGGCACGATGGCGATTTCGTAAAAGACGAACAGCAAAAACAAATCCAGCGACAGAAACACGCCGTACACCCCGCCAATCAACCCGAAGTAAAATGCGTAGAACTGATTGGCGCGATGATCGAGGTTCCACGAAAACAACACGCCCGTCACTGCCACGAGGCCGGTGACGATCAGCAGTGGCAAACTGATTCCGTCAAAGCCGGTGATGAAGCCAACACCCATTGAGGGGATCCACGCGTGGCTGATGACGTCCTCCATTTCCGGGCCGGTGTAGCGCAGGGCGCAGCAGATGGCGGCGGCCAGGCCGAGCACGGCCGTCAACAGCGCCACCCAGCGAATGCCGCGATGCGCACGCGCGGGCATCAACCCGCACACCAGCGCGCCGGCAAAGCTGAAGATCACTGTAAGCAAACCAATCATCTGGATTCTTTAAAATAAAATTGCGCTGAACCGCAACCACGCGCCCGGCTCGATCCCGGCCCAAAACACGAGGATGAGCAACGGGATTAAAATCAGAGTTTCCATCAGGGACAAATCGGGCATCGACTCATGCCGCTCCGGCGTGGGGCCGGTGAATACTTTTTGCAGCATCGTCAGCAGGAACACCGCCGTGGCCAGCAGCCCCAGCGTGGCCATCGCCGTGATGCCCGGGGCTACGGCAAAGCTGCTGCTGAAAATCAGGAACTCCGCAGCAAACCCCGCCATAAACGGCAGGCCGAGCGAACAGAACGTGAGCAGGAAAAACGCCGCCGCCATCCGAGGCGTCACGGAACTCAACCCGCCAAAATCATCGAGCCCACGCGAGCCTGTGCGTTCCTCCAGCAGTCCCACGAGGTAAAACAAGCCGGCCGCCGCGATGCCGTGCGCGAACATTTGCAAAATAATTCCCTGCGAAGCCAGCGCGCGCACATCGATCTTGCCACCCTCCGTTGCCTGCCCAACCAGCCCGATTGCCCCCACAGCCAACACGCAGAAGGCAACGTGGTTAAGCGAGGAAAAGGCCAGCATCCGCTTAAGATCCGTCTGCCGCAGCGCGAGGAATGCGCCCCACAAAATCGTCACCAACGCGAACGCCATCAGCGCGGGCGCGTGTTGCGTCAAATGGTCCGGGAAAACCGGCACCACCAGGCGCAGAAAACCGTACACGCCCATCTTGCTCATCACGCCCGTGAGCAGCATCGCCACCGGCGCGGGCGCGGCGGCATACGCGGGCGCCTGCCAAATGTGCAGCGGCGCCATCGGCACCTTCACCCACAGGCCGGCCAGCACGGCGGCAAAAATCCACGGGCTGACATCGACGCCCATCTTGGAGAGCGTGATGAAATCAAATGTTTTCGTTTGTTGAAAAATGAAAAGGAATCCCAGCAGCATCGCCACGCTGCCCACGACGGTGAACAGGAAAAAGTTCAGCGCGGCGCCATGGCGCTCTTCGCCCTTGCCAAAAAGTTTGATCAGGAAAAACGCCGGCACCAGCGCCAGTTCCCAGTAGAGGAACCAATGGAAAAAATTCAGTGCGGTAAACGTGCCAAAGAGCCCGGTGAATTGAATGCACAGCAGAGCAAAGTAAGTGCGCGACCGATCGGTGTGATTCCACGAGGCCAGCACGGCGATGGGCGCGAGCAGTGCTGCGAGCAGCAGCACCAGCGCATTGAGGCCATCGAGGCCGACGAAATAATCAATGCCGAGTGCGGGTATCCACGAATATTTTTCCTGAAACTGAATTCCCTCCTCCGCGAGATTGAACTGCGTAAGCATCCAAGCCGTGATGGCCAACGATACCAGCGTGCCGCCCAGCGCGAGCATCCGCGCACGCGCCGCCGGCAGGGCGAAAATCAAAATCGCCGCCAGCACCGGTGCAAATGTGAGTACAGTAATCACGTGATCCAAAACAAGAGCAGTCCCAGCAACACCGCCCCAAAGGCGATGAGGCGGAGGTAGCTTGGCAGAAATCCATTTTGCGGGCGCGTGACCGCGTGGCCGGTTTCGCGCAGCATGTCGCACACGCCATCGAAGGCGAATGAATCGATGAAGCGACGATCGCCTCCAATGGCAAACGCACTGCTCAATGCGCGCGCCAAGGCCACAAACGCATCGCGCACAAAGAGCAGCAGTTCATTGAGCTGCCCCCAAATAATGGCGATGAGATTCCAAAGGCGACCGATGGTGGCGGCGTACAATTCATCAAACCAAAGTTTTTCGCGCAGTGGCCCGACCGCCAGCGGGTCAACTGTCTCCCCAAGCTGCCTACCGCCGTAGAATAACCAACCAATCAAAATGCCCCCAAGCGCAACAACCAAGCTCACCACGATGATAATCGTTTCGTGCGGCGCGGCGGAGCCGGGCAACTTGTCGAAAATGGCATCGCGTACCAGCCAGCCGAGGCCCAGCGCGAACACGGCAAGGATGACCAGCGGCACGGTCATCACCTTCGGGCTCTCGTGTGGTTCGTGGTCGCCGCGATGCGCCCCGGCAAATACGTACAAACACTGGCGCGTCATATAAATCGCCGTCAGCAACGAGGCCACTGCGGCAATCCAGAAAATGGGGCGATTGGCCGCCCAAGCGCCGGCGAGGATTTCGTCCTTGCTGAAAAATCCACTGGTAAACGGAAACGCCACCAACGCCGCAGTGCCACATAAATAAGCGATGGAGGTCACGCGCATTGATTTCCACACGCCGCCCATCTTGCGGATGTCCTGTTCCTCGTGGCATCCGTGGATGATGCTGCCCGCGCCGAGGAACAGCAGTGCCTTGAAGAAGGCGTGCGTGAGCAAATGAAACATCCCAATCGCCACGCCACCCACGCCGAGACCCACCATCATCAGGCCGAGCTGGCTCACGGTGGAGTACGCAAGGATGCGTTTGATGTCGTATTGCCCCAGCGCTATGAAGGCGGCAACGAGCGCGGTGAGTGCGCCCACCCACGCGACGACCGGGAGCGTGCCGCCGGCTTCAAAGATTGGCATTGCGCGCGCCACAAGGAACACGCCAGCCGCCACCATCGTGGCCGCGTGGATCAGCGCGCTCACTGGGGTGGGGCCTTCCATCGCATCCGGCAGCCACACGTGCAACGGCAACTGGCCGGACTTGCCGATTGCGCCGCAGAACAAAAGCAGACTCACCACCGCAGCCGTCTTGAAGCCCAGCACCGTGCCGGCCATTTGTGTTTCCAGCAAGCCGGCGCCGTTGTCGTAGAGCATCAGCGTGCCGCTGGACTTGAAGGCCAGCAGAATGCCAATGAGAAAACCCATGTCGCCAATGCGCGTGACGATGAATGCCTTTTTGCCGGCGGCGGCTGCCTCGGGTTTGTGGTGCCAGAAACTGATGAGCAAATACGACGCCACGCCGACAATTTCCCAGCACATGAACAGCAGCAACAAATTGTTCGCCAAAACCAGGCCGAGCATTCCGGCGGCGAAGAGGGAAAGGTAACAGAAGAAACGCGCCATCCGCTCGTCGTCCTTCATATAACCGACGGAGAAAATGAAAATGAGCAGGCCAACGAAGGTGACCATCGCGGCCATCGCGGCGGTGAGCGGATCGAGCACGAACCCGAAGGTGATGGTGGTGCTGCCGACGGTGAGCCATTCGATGTTGAACGTCTTGGGCTCCGTCACCGCCATGGCGGAGGCTTCATTGAAGGCCATCAGCGCCAGCACACACGAGCCGAGCATTGCCGCGATGGCAATGCCCGCCGAGCGACGCCCACACTGCACGCCACTGGTGATCGCCGCGGCCACCAACGGCAACAGGGGAATCAAGGCTAGCGTCTCGAGTGTCATTCTTCCTTCAAAGTATCAAGCTGCTCTAGGTCCACAGTCTTGAAATGGCGATACACGGCGATCACCAACGCAAGGCCCACAGCCACCTCGGCGGCGGCAACGGCGATGGTGAACAGGGTGAACAACGGGCCATCCAGCACGGCGGGGTTGTCGCTGAATCGCCAGAAGGCGATGAAATTTAGGTTTGCAGCGTTGAGCATAATCTCGATTGAGAAGAGCACCACCACCGCGTTGCGCCGCGTGAGCGCGCCGAGCAAGCCGATGCAAAACAAAATCGCGCTAAGGATAAGGCAATGCTCAAGCGTCATCCGCATCCTCCTTTGTTTTTTCGCCACCCTGCGATGCAGCCACCGCGCCAATGAGCGCGGCGGTGAGCAGCAAGGCCAACACCTCGAGAGTGATGACGTAGGGATTCATCATTTGCTGCCCCAGCGCCTTGACCGTGGGCGTAGCCGGCTTGGCAGTCTCGGCCAGTTCCGCGCTTTGGATGGCGGGCATTAAAATAAACACAGCCACGGCCAACACAGCGGCCCAGCCCCAGAAACAGCCGCGTGAAAAAATATCGCGCGCGTCATCGCCGGTAACGCGTTCGGTGAGCATAATGGCAAACAAAAGCAGAATGCCGACGGCGCCGATGTACACGAGGATTTGCACTGCGGCAATGAACTCCGCCAGCAACAGCAGGAACAAGCCCGCCAGTGCCGCGAAGAAAATCATCAGCGCGAACACCCCGTGGATGAGGTTGCGCCGGTGCACCGCCACCAGCGCGCCCAGCACGGCGATGACGGCTAACACCCAGAATGTGATTTCCTGTGTCATTCAGCGTACAAATATTCGCGTGGCTTGTTGTGCGAACGCGTGGCGTGATCCAGACCGCGCGCCATCACGTACAGTGCCACTAGGCTCATCGCCCAGATTCCAAGCCACCAGGCGAGGATGGATCGCGATGTGGCGTGGCCCTTGAGCGCGGCCATGGAAAAATGTTTCAGCGCGCCCACGCGATCGTTCATCGTGTAATTCAGCGCGCCCTGTTCGGCTTCTTTTTGTGCTGCCCCGGGCTTGGGCTTGGCGTGAGCGTGCACGGCGTGAATGAGGATGGCATCGGACCGAGCCGCAATGCGGGCATCCATCGCAAAGTGCGTAAGGCCGGCGAGGAGGATGTTGAAAATGGAAAGCGGCAGCAGGAATTTCCAGGCGAAGGCCATTAGTTGATCCACGCGCAGGCGTGGGAGTGTGCCGCGCAGCCAAATCATCACGGCGATGAGTGCGAAAATTTTTGCAATGAACCACACCACCGAAAGCCACGGGGCCTGTGACAGGAACGGCCCATCGCCTGCGCCGAGGAAGAGGGTGACCGCCAAGCCGCT
>CAZJRV010000072.1:0-669 GCA_964548235.1 uncultured Verrucomicrobiota bacterium | reverse complement strand
ATGGCGATGTATTCGCCGAGGAAAAAGAGAGCAAATTTGAACCCGCTGTATTCGGTGAAATAACCGGCAATGATTTCGCTTTCGGCTTCGGGGAGATCAAAAGGAGAGCGATTGGTTTCCGCCAATGCGGCGATGAAGAAAACGATGAAAGCGGCGAGTCCCCACGGGCTGAACACAAACCAATTGAAGCCCGATTGTGTAGCGGCAATTTCCTTGGCGTTCAGACTGCCGACCATCATCACCACCACGACGGCGGACAACACGAGCGGGATTTCGTAGCTGACCATTTGCGCCACGGCGCGCATGCCGCCGAGGAGCGAGTATTTGTTTCGCGAAGCCCAGCCGGCCATGAAGATGGCGAGCGTGGCGAGGCCGGAGATGGCGAAGAAAAAGATAACCGCGCTATCGAGCATAAATGCCTGCACTTGGCCGGACATAAATTTGCCCCAAGGAAATTCGAGCGGCAGAAAACAAAGGATGAGCATCGCGGGAATAAGCGCGAGAATGGGGGCGAGCAAATGGAACAATCGATCGGCACCGCGCGGCACGATGTCTTCCTTGAAAATCATTTTGATGCCATCGGCGGCGGGTTGGCCAAGGCCGAAGAGACTGATAGGCGTACAGGGAATGCCGGTTTTGTTGGGGCCGATGCGGTTTTGGATTCGCGCG
>CAZJRV010000071.1:0-12745 GCA_964548235.1 uncultured Verrucomicrobiota bacterium | reverse complement strand
ATGCCGCCGCCATCGAGCAAGGCCACAAAGCCGAGGCGATCAACGCCAATGAACTGCGCGTGCACACCTATCTTTCGCTGGCCTATATGAAAAGCGGCAATAAAGAAACCGCCGAACACCACGGCCTGCAGGCCAAGATCGCCGGCTGGAAGGCGGACCCCGAAGCCGCCGCCCAAGATGATGGAGTGGGCGAATTGAAAATGGCCGAGCCCAAGCTGGAGAATATCAAACTGCCCACAAAATTTCCTGATCAACCGTGGAAGAAAAAGAAGGACTAAAATGAAAAGCGCTTACGAACTGGCGATGGAAAAACTGGACAAGGAATCGCCCACAAAAAAAATCAGCGACGAACTCAAGGCCGAGCTGGCCGAGCTGGACAATCTTTACCAATCCAAACTCGCAGAGCGCGAAGTATTCCTTGGCGGCAAAATCGCTGAAGCCGAAGCAACAGGCGACTTCGAAGCCCTCGAGCAATTGCAACGTGAGTTGACCTCGGACAAGAAAACGCTGGAATCAGATTTAGAAGAGAAAAAAGAAGCGGCGAGGAACAGATAATTTTTGTGAACCGCCAAGGCGCAAATACGCCAAGATTTTTAAAATTGGTTTTCCTTGGCGTCTTTGCGCCTTGGCGGTTCAATTATTCCTCCAGCGAAAAATAATGCAACGCCGCCAAAATCACCGAGTGGCGGATTCTGTTTTCCTTCACCAGGAGCGGCAAATCGGCGGCGGGCACAAGGCGCGTCAGTAAATCTTCACCGGCGTCCATTTGCAATTCGTGGGTGCGATGGCAATTTTCCACGAGAATGGTGTGGACGCGGTTGTTCATGATCGCGGGGTTGGCGAGGCACTCGCCGATTTTCTTTGCGCTGGCGGGATCGCCAGAGTAGCCGGTTTCTTCCTGCAGCTCGCGCAGGGCGGTGGCCACCGGGTCAGTCTCGTGCGGATCCATCATCCCGCCGGGGATTTCCAGCTCCACTGTCTCGCTGCCTTGCCGGTATTGCTCCACCATCACAACCTCGTTCTCAGGGGTAAGCGCAATGATGTTTACCCAATCGGGGCATTCGAGGACAACCATGTTGTGCTCGTTGCCGGTGCGTGGGTTGACGACGGTGTCTTCGCGTAATTTAAAAATCCGGTGATCGCTGATTGGCCGGCTGCCAGCCTTTTCCCATTTGCGAATTTCTTCAGGCATCTTGTTCGGTGCGTTCGTCGTGTGCGGTTTTCATTAGCAGCAGCAAATGCAGCAGGGCTTCCTCGTGGGTGCGGCCATCGGTTTCGGCAAGTTGCCGGGCGCGCTTGTCGAGTTGCGAGGCCATCGCAGAGACTTTGGTTTCCGGCACGCCGAGTTGTTGCAATGCCTGCTCAAGGGCGGCCTGTTCGGCACCGGTCATTCCACCTCGGCTTCTTCGCGGGACACGATGGTGATGGACATCACGTCCTGCCGTTCCTCAGGGCGACTGCCTTCACCGCCACCGCCGCAGGGGACTTCGCCGAGGGTTTCGAGCACGTCCATGCCCTTGATGAGTTCGCCGAAGCAGGTGTATTCGCCATCCAAAAAACTGGCGGCCTTGAGGCAGATGAAAAACTGGCTGCCGGCGGAGTTGGGATCGCTGGAGCGGGCCATTGAAATGACGCCCTTTTTGTGCGGGCGATCGCTGAATTCCGCGTCAATCTGGTAGCCCGGATTGCCCATGCCCCAATCGTCCTCCAGCGCGGGGTCTTTGGTGTTCGGATCGCCGCCCTGAATCATAAAGCCCTTCACGATGCGGTGAAAACAGGTGCCATCATAAAACGATTTATTGGCCAGCTCTTTGAAATTGGCCACCGTGTTCGGCGCGACGTCCTCCCAGAATTCCACCACCATTTCGCCTTGGCTGGTACTGATCACCGCCACTTCATCTGCTGCATCGCTCATCTGCGGCAACCTGCGATGCCCCGCTCGATTTGTCACGCCAAATCAGAAAAAAGGCTCGCCTCTCGCCGCCAATCCGCTTTGATGGAGCCGCTATGCGTACAACCCTTTTTGCAATGGCCGCGTGTGCGGCATTCACAGCCTCGGCCCTGGATGAGTTGAAGGACGGTCTTTACGCCCGTTTCAAGACCACCAAGGGCGAAATCCTCGTGCAGCTGGAGTTTGAAAAAACCCCGCTTACCGTGGCCAACTTCGTGGGCCTCGCCGAGGGCACCAAGGAATTTTCCAACCGCCCCAAGGGCAAGCCCTACTACAGCGGCCTGAACTTCCACCGCGTGATTGCCGACTTTATGATCCAAGGCGGCTGCCCGGAAGGATCCGGCCGCGGCGGGCCGGGCTACCGCTTTGCCGATGAGATTGATGCCACCCTAAAGCACAAGGGCCCCGGCATCCTCTCAATGGCCAATTCCGGCCCCGCAACCAATGGCAGCCAGTTTTTCATCACGCACAAGGCGACGCCCTGGCTGGATGGCAAGCACACCGTGTTCGGCCACGTGGTGAAGGGGCAGGACGTCGTCAACGCCATCGCCAAGGGCGACAAGCTGGAATCGCTCACCATCGTCCGCATCGGCGCCAAGGCGAAGGCGTTCAAGAGCGATCAGGCTGCGTTTGACAAACTAGCCAAGGAAGTGACAGACAAACCGATGCGCGATCTGCTTGCCAAGTTGAAGAAGGACCATCCCAAGGCCGAGCTGGCGACCACCAAGAGCGGCCTGAAATACATCGTCACCAAGGCCGGCGCCGGCGCCAAGCCCGCCAAGGGCACGCGCATCCAGGCGCACTACACCGGCACACTGATGAATGGCCGCAAATTCGACAGCTCCCGGGACCGCGGCCAGCCGCTCGCCTTCGAGGTGGGCGTGGGCCGTGTCATTCCCGGCTGGGACGAGGCCCTGGCCGATATGAAAAAAGGCGAGCGCCGCATCCTGATCATCCCGCCCAACCTGGCCTACGGCGTCCGCGGGGCCGGCGGCGTCATCCCCCCCAATGCCACGCTGGTGTTCGACGTGGAACTGGTGGATTTTTAGAGGACAAACGGTTTTTTGAGACACGGTTTTTCACGGATTAAATTCTGAGTGAATCCGTGTCATAATTTCTCAAACGGCAATGTGGCCACCGTGGCGGTGACGTTGCCGTTTTTTGTGTCCACGCTCAGCTCGGTGCCCGGTTCCGCGGCATCGCGATGCACGATCGCCAATGCAGCGTTTGGATTTTCGATGACGCTCGACAGCGTGCCTACTTTTTTATCGCCGTGAAAAACCGAATCGCCTTCCGTGGTCACGCCGTCCAGCCGCAGTCCGCGCAGGATGCGGTTGACTTGTCCCCGCGAACGAATGCGCGCGATAATCTCCTGGCCGATGTAGCAGCCCTTGGCGTAGCTGATGGCACGCGCCTCAATGCCGCCCTCGGGCGCGAGGTTGTCTGACGTGAAATCTTTTCCAAACCTCGGAATCGTCGCCAACACGCGTGCCTTTTCAAAAGCACCTTCGCCGCAGAGCGGTGCGTGTTTTGCCAGTTGCGTTTTCATTTCCTCCAACGCATCCACGGGCACGAACAAATCGTACCCAGCCAAACCCAGTCGCGGCTGGTTGATCACAAAAATCTCATCCGCCGTTTTTGCGATGGAATAATTCTCTGGCGGTGCGGGTAAATCCAACGTTGCCATCACCTCTGCGGCTTTCGGCCCCTGCGCGGTCAGCAATCCAAAGTGCGGTGCCACGTCCACCACTTCCACATCCTCGGCAATAATGAATTTTTCCAGCCGCGACCGCACCGCATCGGCAAGGCCCGGCTCGAAGTCCAAAAGAATTTCTTCCGCCAAGCGATACGCGAACAGGTCGCTCTCCATTTTGCCCTTGGCGTTGACGAGTGCGGCGTAGCAGCCGGTGTTTTCGCCAAGGCCATTGATGTCGTTGGTCACCTGCCCGTGCAAAAAACGGGTGCGATTCGCCCCCAAGAGGCACAGTCGTGAGCGGCTGGAAAGATCCATCCAACCCGCTGATTTTGTTAATGCTGCAAACTCATCATCCACGCGCGGATTCCAGCACTAACGCTTGGCGCCACCAAGCTCATTTTGATGAAACCGGGGTTAGCAACCGTGCAGCACCTTTTTGCTGACAGGGCGAGGCTGCCTCCGGTAGAGTCCGCCGCTATGCACAAGTTGGTTTTGCTTCGTCACGGTCAGTCACAATGGAATTTGGAAAACCGGTTCACCGGCTGGCATGATGTGGACCTCACCGATCAGGGCCGCGCGGAGGCTAAGGCTGCCGGGGCGGTGCTGAAGGAAAACGGCTTCGCCTTCGACAAGGCCCACACGAGCGTGCTCAAGCGCGCCATCCGCACGTTGTGGATTGCGCTCGATGAGATGGATCAGATGTGGCTGCCGGTGCGTCGCGATTGGCGATTGAACGAACGTCACTACGGCGCGTTGCAAGGTTTGAACAAATCCGAGACGGCGGAAAAACATGGCGAGGAGCAGGTACTCATTTGGCGGCGCAGCTATGACATCCCGCCGCCCGCGCTGGAGAAAAGCGATGAACGATGGCCCGGCCATGACGCGCGTTATGCCAATCTCACCGAGGATCAACAGCCGCTCACCGAATGTTTGGCGGACACGGTCGACCGCTTCCTCCCGTACTGGCACGAAACCATCGCGCCGGAAATCAAAGCCGGCAAACGCGTCATCATCGTCGCCCACGGCAACAGCCTCCGCGCGTTGGTGAAATATCTCGACGACGTTTCCGACGAGGCCATTTTGAAACTCAACATCCCCACCGGCATGCCCTTGGTGTACGAATTGGACGCAGATTTGAAGCCAATCAAAAACTATTACCTCGGCGATGAAGCCGCCGTAAAAGCCGCGATGGACGCAGTGGCAAGCCAGGGGAAAGCGAAGTAATTGGCGATGAAAGCCGTCATCTTAGCCGCCGGTAAAGGCACGCGTATGGGCGATCTTACCGGCGAGCTTCCCAAACCGATGCTGCCGGTGGAGGGGCGACCGATATTGGAGCACATTATCACCGGTCTGCGCGAGGCGGGAGTGACTGGGTTTTGTGTGATCACGGGCTGGAAGGCGGAAGCGATTGAATCGTATTTTGGCGATGGCTCAGGGTTTGGGGTTAGCATTTCTTATGCGCGGCAGACGGTGCAGGATGGGACGGGGAAAGCGCCGGAGTTGGCGGAGGAATTTGTGGGCGACGATGCGTTTCTTCTCACCTACGGCGATATTTTGGTGAAGCCGGAGGCGTATCAGAAAATTCTGGAGCGTTGGGAGGGTGGCGAGTTTTCCGGATTGGTGACGGTGACGGGAAGCGAGGATGTGACGAAGGGCGGGTTGTTCTTTTTTGACGATGCATTTTGCCTGAAGCATTTGGTGGAGAAGCCTTCGCCGATGCAATTGGAAGAATTACGTGCGAAGAATTTTTTAAAGGAGGGCGAGACGGCGTGGTACAACGCGGGCATTTATGTTTTCCAGCCGACGCTCTTTGCGCACACGGCGCGGCTGGAGAAATCGCCGCGCGACGAGTACGAGCTGACCGATGCATTGGTTTCGATGCTTGTTGCCAACCAATCCATCGCGGGCTTGGAGATTGTCGGTCGCTGGGTTGATGTAAGGGATCCGACAGTGCTTCAGTCTTTACAAGACGCGGCCGAATGATGTTTAGTCCCGCCCCTTGCAACAAGTAACTGACATTCGCGTTGTCTCCTCGGAGGCATTGCCCAGCCCGGCCACACTGATGGCGGATCTCCCCCGCACGGAGGCCCAAGCCGATTTCGTCACACAAGCGCGTCGCGAACTGCACGCGATTATTCATGGCGAAGATCCCCGCCTCATTGCAGTGGTAGGCCCGTGTTCCATTCATGAATTGAAAGCCGGGCGTGAGTACGCCTCCAAGCTCAAGTCGTTGGCCGATGAATTGAGCGACCGGCTGATGATATTGATGCGCGTGTATTTTGAAAAACCACGAACCACGCTCGGGTGGAAGGGGCTCATCATGGACCCGCATCTCAATGGCACGTGCGACATCCCGGCCGGCTTGCGGATTGCGCGTGAATTTTTGGGCGAGGTTTTGGATCTCGGCCTGCCCACGGCCACGGAATTGCTGGATCCCATCACACCGCAGTACATTGCCGACAGCCTGTGCTGGACGGCGATTGGCGCGCGGACGGTGGAGAGCCAGACGCACCGCCAAATGGCAAGCGGTTTGTCGATGCCGGTGGGCTTCAAAAATTCCACCGCGGGCGATTGCGACGTAGCGGTGAATGCCATCGTGGCGGCCACACAGCAGCAAACGTTTCTGGGCATCACCGCCGAAGGCCGGGCCAGTGCGGTGACCACGCGTGGCAATCCGGATTGTCAGTTGATTTTACGCGGTGGTACTGGCGGCCCGAATTATTCGGCCGAACACGTGGCGAACGCGGTGGCACTTTCTGAAAAGGCCGGGCTGACGCCATCGGTAATGATCGATTGCAGCCACGGCAACAGCGGGAAAGACCCGGAACGCCAGCCGGTGGTGTTGGCCGATGTGCTGGCGCAAATTGGTAATGGCAATCGCCACATTCATTCCGTGATGTTGGAAAGTAATCTGAAGGCGGGCGCCCAGAAATTCCCTGTGCCGTTGGAGGAACTGGATTATGGCGTGAGCATTACCGACGGCTGCATGGATTGGGACACCACGGAAACCGAATTGCGCAAGGCTCATTCGCAGATGGCCGGGCGGTTTGCGAAATAAAAACGCGGCAAAACCACGCAGCATAACCACGCGGAATTTAGCGGAATCGGGTCATTTTATGGTGTGCCCGGGCCCCCTCGCTGCCCACCGGGGCCTCCGGGGAAACCACTTGGCGCGCCACCGCCTGGCCCTCCAGGGCCTCTTTGTCCACCTGGCCCTCCACCGGGGCCAGCGCCTGGTCGTCCGCCTGGGCCGCCACTGGGACCACCCGGACCGCCTGGGCCACCTCCTGGAAATCCTCCGGGTCTGCCTGTGCCGCCGCCTGACCCCCCGGTATTTTGGCCGCCGCCGGCTATGGCACCGGGGATGACATCCACCGCGATTACTTGGCCGCCTCCGCCGCGGACGGGCTGGACGGTGAATCGTACGGCGTTATACGATGTTCCCTGTGAGTCGCGAATTTTCATTCCGGTGTACGTCCACAATCCATTGTTGCCAGCGGCTTGAAAGCTCTGCGGCATGCCAAAGGCATTGGTGATAACCATGTGAGATTTGCCAAGGTAAATGGCGCGAATATCCTGATTCGGCGGCTGGAGGCGTCGGGTGTTTACGCTCCAATTGACTTGAGGGGCATAGGGCTTGTTGGGGTCAATCTGCACGGTTTGCGGACGTTGCCCACCACCGGGGCCGCCGAATTCACCGCCACCGGGTCCGCCCGGGCCAAATGCGCCCCCTTCTTCACCTCCACCGCCGGGGCCCATTGCTCCGGGACCTCCGCCGGGACCCATTGCTCCGGGACCGCCACCACCGGGGCCTCCAGGACCGCCACCACCGGGACCATCAGGGCCTCCGCCACTGGGTTCACCGGTGCCATCGCCGGAGGCATTGGATTGTTTGCCATCGCCTTCTTCGGCGTCGGCTTCTTTGTCTTTTTTACAACCCGCGCTGAGCAAGAGGCTCAGCAGCAGCGCGGGGAACAGGGTGTGCAGCCGTGTGGGTTTCATTGGCGAAGGATAGGTGATTATGCGCGCGCGTCAATGCGCGTTATCAAAAAACTGAGGGTCATCCATGGGAATGGTCGTGGTCGTGTTCGGCGGGCTCGGGCTCGGGCGGGTCGACCATCTCGATCTCAGCGTGTTCGGCGATGAACTCAACGACTTTTTGCTCCCGTATTTGGTTTTGGATTGCACTAATCTGGTTGTTGTCGGCCAGTTCTTTCACGTGTTGCTGCGGGTCTTTGCCCATTTGTTGGGCTTGCATGGCGATGACGCGCAGCACTTCCTCGCGGGATACCTCCAGCTTCTCAGCCTCGGCGATGAGTGGGTGAATGAAAAACCACCGCGACCGATCCATTGCGATGGGGTTGGCTTCGGCGGTGATTTGTTCCTTGGCCGCCTCGATGTCCTCCTCCGAGGCTCCGGCGGCGCGCCGCGAGCGCACCATGCTCTCCACCACAATGCGCAGTTCATTTTGCTGCACCGGTTCGGGAACATCGAAGCTGACTTTTTTCAGCAATTCCTCGTGCACCTGCGCACGCACCACGCGCATCGCCTCGCCTTCCTGGTTCGCCTTGAGATCGTTGGCAACCCCTTCGCGCAGTTTTTCCACGTTTTCGGCCTCCCAAGTTTTGGCAAAATCATCGCTCAATTCCGGCAGCACTTTTTCTTTCACCTGCTGCACCTTCACCTCGTAAACCACCTCCAGCCCCTGCAACTTGGGTTGGCTGGGGAACTCGTCGGGGATGGTGACGTTGACGACGCGTTCATCGCCGGGATTGGCGCCGATGAGTTGCCGGGTGAAGCCGGGGATAAAATGGTCGTGGTCGTCATCGTGCACGTGCAGCGGGAAATTTTCCTGCTTGGTCATCCCGCGCGCGGTGGGCGAAAACTCCGTGAGCGGCTTGCCATCGCTGCTGCCGGTGTAGCTGAGCACCACATAATCGCCTGCACGCACAGCGCGCTGTTGCTCCTGGTATTCCGCTCGACCCTCGCGCAGCTTGTCCAACGCATTTTCCACGTCGGCATCCGAAACCTCGAGCTTTGGCTTCTTGGCGGGCAGGCCCTTGTACTCGGGCAGCTCAAAATCCGGCGCGGTCTCCACGTGGACAAGGAATTTCATCGGCGTGCCTTTCTCGAACGTCACCTCCTCAACTTCCGGTTGCAGGATGGGTCGCACCTTGTTTTCCTCCAGCCCCTTGCGATAGCAGTCACTGAGCAATTGCTCGCGCACGCGCTCCTCAATCTGCTTGGCAAACTGCGCCGCCACCTTGGCCTCCGGTGCCTTGCCCTTGCGGTAGCCCGGCAGGTTGGCCTGTTTGCGATACGTCCGCGTTACTTCCGCAAACGCCGCATCCACATCCTCCGCCGGCAATTCAAAGCGCAGCTGTTTTTTGCATGGCGCCAGTTCGATTACTTCAACTTTTACATTCACAATAATAACCCGATTTGGGGGCCGCCCAAACTAGGGGCGCGGCAATGCAGCGTCAATGAAAGTCTCAAAGCGACAGGAAAACCCGCGGCTCTTGCGAGGTGGAATTAAGGGGATTTCCAATCTCTTAATCGGCTTGACCGGTATTGGGGCGATTGGGCGGCGCTGGATTCCAATCCGGGTCATCATCGGGCACGGGGCCGTATTGATTTTCTGTTGGTTGCCCCTTCTTGGCACAAATCACCAGAATGTAGAGTCCGCAAATTAGGTATGAAAATAACATCAAAAGGGCCAACACGTTCGGGGGCGCAGGAAGATTGAATAACAAGGCGCATACGAAGTAAATTGACATGAAGAAAAAATAGCCGACTGCGAGTCCGTTTTCATTGTGATCGTGAAACCGCCGCCAAATGAGAGCCCATCTGGGAAGCAAGGTGAGCAATGCATACGAATACATAAACGGATTGCTGCCAAACACTTCGAAGATGGATGGCATTTGCCTCTTGAATTCAAAACCCGATCCCGTCAGCGACAAAATCAACATGATGACAGTGTCAATTCCAATGAAACACCAAAAACTCTCTTCTGCCGGCCCGGCCATTGAATTGAGCGTAACGATTCCTGAGGACGAACAAGTACATATGCATATTTTGCCTTTTGTTGAATAGACGGCACGGGTGCTCTTTGTACCGGACATTGTTAACACATTTTCTTTCGACCAGCCTACTGTTAAAGCTGGCGAGTTTTATAATGCGAATTGAATGGGATTTGCTGATGCCCAGATTTCATTGCCTCCTCCTGATGCATTCGTTATCACTTCTGCCGAGACATCGCATGCGGAAATTTATTTTCATTTTCATGGGAGCATTCGGCTTGCTGCAGGCGCGGGCTGCTGCTGCTGATCCGCAGCCCGGCTTGGCGCTTACGTGGCAGGTGGGCAGGGCGCAGGCACGGACCGTGGTGCCGAATCTTTGGCTGTACGTTTCGGCCGGCCAACCCGCTTCACCCTTTGTGCCCGCGGGTGCGTTCACGGCAACTTTTGAAGGCTTCGTGAATATCGATTTGCGAGGCAATTTTTCCTTCCAAGCCACCGGCAATGGCGGCGTGCGGCTGGAGGTCAACAATGTCGTCCTGCTCGACCTCAAGGAAATCGGAAACGGCGCACAGGCCAAAACAAAATCAGTGCGCCTGAACAAAGGTGCCAATGCCATCAAGGTCGTTTACACCAGCCCCGCCAAGGGCGATGCGCAGTTGCGGATTGGCTGGAGTGAGCGCCCCGACAAACCGTTGCCGCATGAGCCAATCCGAAACGGGCAACTCACGCATTGGCCGGAAGCCGCGCTCACCCAGGCCAACCTTGCGGAAACAGGCCGCGAAATTTTCATCGAACACCGCTGCCAACGCTGCCACGCCAGCGAAGGTGTGGGCATTCCGGAACTGGCCATGAGTGGTCCAGGGTTTGCCGGCATTGGCGATCGCCGCCATCGCGGTTGGATGGCCAAGTGGATTCTCAATCCCAAAGCCCAACGGTCCGCCGCGCGCATGCCCAAGCTCTTGCATGGCGAAACGGCCCCGGTCGAGGCCGCTGCCATCGCCGCGTATTTGGCCAATCTCAACGGCCCTCCCAAACCTGCCGTGGAATATCCCAAGCCCAATTTTGAGGCGGGCAAGGAATTGGTTGACCAATTAAATTGTGCCGGTTGCCACACGTTGCCCGGCGAAGCAGCGGCGGAAGGCAAGCTTGCTCTGAATCATTTGAACCGAAAATTTCCTGAAGGCGAGCTGGCTGATTTCCTGCGCGCGCCTGATGCTCACAATGCATGGACGCGTATGCCCAAGTTTGCCCTTACCGCAAGCGAGGCGTGGGACATCGCCCAATGGCTGCGCCTCAAGGCGCCCGCGCATGCCGAGCCGGTGCATCAAAAAAATGCAGCACTCGTTCAGCGCGGCAAAGCTCTCGTCACCACGCGCGGTTGCGTGAACTGCCATGAACACAAAAGCGAAAATCAATTCACCGCACCCAAGCTCGCCTCGTTGACAGCCAATAAATGGAGGGTCGGCTGTCTGTCGGATGTGCCGAATCAGAAAACACCGCACTTTGGTTTTGCCCCCGTCGAACGCGATGCATTGCGCGCCTTTGCCGCGACCGATCGCCAATCACTGCGGCGCCATGCACCGGCTGAGTTTGCCCGGCGGCAGATGCGCGTGCTCAATTGCAATTCCTGCCACGGCGAACTGGATGGCTTTGCCAGGCTCGATGCCATCGGGCTAAAGCTCAAGCCGGAGTGGATGCAGCAGTTGTTTGAGGGCTCCCTCAAGCAACGTCCGCGCCCGTGGCTGCCTCATCGCATGCCGACTTTTCCCGCTCGCGCCAAACTGCTGGCCCGCAGTCTGGCTCAGGCGCACGGTCATGCGCCACGAACACCCGCCCCCCCCGCGCGCGTCAATGCCAAGCTCGCGGAGACGGGTCGCACATTGGTGGGTGTGGATGGCGGCTTCTCGTGCGTGGCCTGTCACGGCGTAAAAAATCGCGAGCCGCTCCAAGTGTTCGAGGCGCAGGGCATTAATTTTGCCCGCGTCGGCTCGCGCCTGCAGCCGGAATTTTACCTGCGCTGGATGCTCGATCCCCTTCGCGTGGATCCGCAAAGTCGTATGCCCGATTATTTCGACGAGGATGCCCGCAGCGTGCTGGTGGATGTGCTGGAGGGGGATGCAAAAAAGCAAATTGAAGCAATCCGCCAATACCTGCTACAGGGCGACAAGATGAAGTTGCCGGCGATGCAATAGCATTCATTTTAAACTTGGATTTCAGACACGGATATTCACGGACGAATAATCAGTGTGAATCCGTGAAATCCGTGTCTCTCTTTCTTTCCAGTTGACCTGCGAGTCGTTTGAGGGGAATTCTGCCGCGTCCCATGGCGAACATTCAACGTGCTCTTATTTCGGTTTCGGACAAGGACGGCCTTGTTCCATTTGCACAAACGCTGGCGGCGGCTGGCGTGGAAATCCTCAGCACCGGCGGCACCGCGCGCGTGATGCGCGAGGCGGGGCTCAAGGTCATCGACGTCAGCGATTACACGGGCTTCCCCGAGATGATGGATGGCCGCGTGAAAACGCTGCACCCCAAAGTGCACGGCGGGCTGCTCCACTTGCGCGGCAATGCCGAACACGAAGCCGCCTGTGCCGAGCACGGTATTGAGGCGATCGATTTGGTGGTGGTGAATCTGTACCCCTTCGAGGCCACTGTGGCGAAGCCGGGCGTAACGCTGGCCGACGCAATCGAGAACATCGACATTGGCGGCCCATCAATGCTGCGCAGCGCGGCGAAGAATCACGAGAGCGTGACGGTGGTTACTGATCCCGCCGATTACGAATCTGTGGCCGCGCAAATCCAATCCGAAGGCGGCACCACGTTGGAATTGCGCCGCACGCTCGCCGCCAAAGTCTACGCCCGCACGGCGGAATACGACGCGGCCATCGCGGCGCATTTGCAAAACGCTTTTTGTGACGAGGAAGCAACTGATGATTTGCCAGCCGAGTTGGTAGTGCAAGCGCCACTCGCACAGACGTTGCGCTACGGCGAAAACCCGCACCAACGCGCCGGGCTGTACGGCAAGTTCGACGAGTACTTCGAGCAACTGCACGGCAAGCCGCTTTCGTACAACAACAT
>CAZJRV010000070.1:12153-12832 GCA_964548235.1 uncultured Verrucomicrobiota bacterium | reverse complement strand
GTACGTGAGCTTCCCAAGCTTGAGACGTGGGTTCGA
Organism: uncultured Verrucomicrobiota bacterium; assembly: GCA_964548235.1. Taxonomy (GTDB): domain Bacteria; phylum Verrucomicrobiota; class Verrucomicrobiia; order Limisphaerales; family UBA1100; genus JACNJL01. Next base: position 12,796 of record CAZJRV010000070.1, on the reverse strand, counting down.
TTCCCATCACCCGCTCCAGTTTATTTCGATTGAATCAGTTCGCCGATTGAGTTTCGGACTCCGGGTTTCCAGAGTTGGCCCATGTGGCCGCCTTTTTCGTTGAAGATTATTTGATCTGGGAAATGGGTGCGGAACCAGCCGAGATGATCTTCGCTTAGGAGAAAATCGTTGCTGGTGAGAACGAGGTGGAGGCTCTTGGCGGCGGTGGCTCCGTCCTTGCGCTGGCGCAGGTCACTGGCGTTGGCGAGGGAGGGGGCGGGGATGGATTGGGCGGCGAGGTGGGGCTGGAGGATTTGGGTGTAGTAATCTTCCCAGCTAAGGGCGTTGACGCGGTGGTAAAGGCGGCGGCGGGCGGGGAGGTCGCGGCCTTTGAGGTTGAGGTGGGCGGAGAGGATGGCTTGGCGGAGGGTAATGCGGTAGCTGAGGCCGATGAGGTAGGAGGCCTCGGCGTCGGTGAAGGGCATGTGCCGACCTTGCTCAGCAGTTTGCTTTTGGTTGACGGCGATCTTGAGGAGGGCGGTTTGGCGGAGGGCGCGGGTGTCCTTGCCCGGGGTGCGGTAGAGGCGGTCCAGTGCTTTGAGGCCGTGCACAAGGTCGAGCGGGGGGTTGATGGCGACGGCGTGCTGGTAGGTTTCCGGCGGGC
>CAZJRV010000070.1:0-12143 GCA_964548235.1 uncultured Verrucomicrobiota bacterium | reverse complement strand
GTCGGCGGCGAGGTTGAGGGTGTACCAGCCGCCCATGGAAAACCCGAGCAGCGATTGGCTGGTGAAATGCCCGGTGCCGTGCTTGGCATCGAGCGTGGTGGTGACGGCCGATTGCACGGCGCGGATGGCTTTGAGGTCGTGCGGCATGTAGCCGGGCAGATAATCGGCGGGGGCACTGCGAATGAATTCCCAGTTGAAGTTGTTGCTGATGCTTATGACGTGGTAGCCCTCGGCATGGGCTTGCTCGGCAAGGGCCAGCGCGCGGGTGCTGTGCCGGTGGCCGCCAAGGCCGGGGAGGATCCAGGCGATGGGGGCGGGGGCTTTTTGTAGCCACAGGGAAACGGTGAGGGGCCGGGCGAATTCTCTGGGTTTAATCTCGAGTTCAACGGCGCGCTTTTCAAAATCCGGGTTCTTGGGGCGCGAATAAATTGCCATCAACGTTTGCGTTTGGCCGGTGTCTTCGCTGTCGCCGCCGAGCTGAAGATCGCGCACTTGGGCATCGCGCTTGAGGGTGTAGTTCATCTTGGCGAGTTCGTATGGATCGTACTCGGTCTTGAGCATTTGCCGGAGGGAGCGCGCGCTGAAGGAGGCGTGGTTGAAGCCCATGCCGATTCGTGCGGCTGGCACAAGCGAGGCAGGGTCCAGCCCCAACCCGCCGATACTGCCGAGTGCATCGCGCTCGGAAGTTGCGCCCAGCAGCGGAATGTACAAGTACATTTGCGATTCCCAGCCCCAATGGCCGAGCACCTGCCCTAGGTCTTCGCCGGTATTGGCGAGCCCGTATTTGTGCGTGGCGGGATCGCCCAAACCCGCCACGCCCAAGGTGGTGTTGATGAGAAACCGCTTGGTTTCCGTGCCCGCGCCGCTCCATTTACCCTGCAATAAATTACTGACCAGCCGCAGCGGGTAAAACAGGTTGTTGCGGAAATTGCGTATGCCGGTGCGGGCCACCTTGGGCACGAGGGTGTTGTAAATGCCGGTGGCAGGTTCCACGGCCACGGCAAACAAAAATTCATTGAGTGCGAAGGAGGCGCGGTTCACCGGCTCGATGGGGTCGGCCATGGTGGGGGCCATCAGCAGGGCATCGCTGGGATGCGATGGATCGGGCAAGTTGGCGGCCAAGGGCGTCGTGCAACCAACAGCAAACAGCCCGAGGCATACGAGGAGCAGGGCAATGGCTGGGCGAACAATACGCATGGGCATTCAGCAAAACAACAGAGCGGGGACATCCTGCCCCACGCGTGTCATACATGGCAAGCTTCGCGAAGGGGAAAACGAAGTTTAGGGCCCGAAGATTTTGCAGTCCGGCAGTGCCTTGCGCAGAGCCGCCACTTGGGCGGGCGGCACGGGGCAATGTTTGATGGAAAGAAAACGCAATTTCGCGAGGCCATGCAGTGGCGTCACGTCAGTTACTTGGTTGGAGGTGAGCACGAGGCGGTGGAGCTGGGTGTGGCGCGCAAGGGGGGCGAGATCCACCACGGCACAGCCACCCAGTTCCAGCACCTCCAGCCGGGTGAGGTTGGCCAGCGGCAGGAGGTTTTTGAGGGTGGGATTGCCCGAGAGTCGCAATTCGCGCATTCGCGCGGCTTTGGCCAGCGGGGCGAGATCCACGATGCGGTTTTCGTATCCCATGAAAATTTCCAGATTGGTAAGGTTCGCCAGCGGGGCGAGGTTCGCCAAGCCATTGCTGCCCACATCCAGCTCGCGCAGCCCGGCGCATTGGGCCAAAGGGGAAAGGTCGCGCAGTTTTTGGGCGTTGAGGGTGTCGAGATGAAGTACGGATACTTTTTTCCAGTCCGCGGGCGTGAGTTTGGCGTTGGGCGGTTTCCCCAGCTTAACACGCACCTCGGCAGCGATGCGTTCGGCGGGTGGCAACGGCTTGGGCTTGGCTTTGGCCTTGGTTTTGGATTTGGTGTTGGCTTTAGAATTTTTGGCGGCAACTTTCGGGGGATGCTTTTTCAACCACGCATCCGCCAATGCCTGGGCTTGTTTCACCTGGCTTGCGGACATTTTACCCGTGCAATCCACCCGGTATTCACTTGCCGCAACGTCTCCGTTTGCGGCGGCGATGGTGTACCATTGGCAGGCCCGAACCAGATCCGGTTGGCCTTTGTCGGGCATCTCGTACAGAGCGCCCAGTGCGAACTGTGCTTCCACGTCGCCCGTTTCCGCGCGTTTTTCCAGCTTGTCCGCTTCCGATGAGCAGCCCACGGGCAACAGGAACAAGACGAGAGGAATCCAAGAATATCGCATCTGCCAAGCATACCCCCAAGGTTTGCGGAGACAAGGTGAATTTGCGGTTGGACCCGGGATGCAAGATGCGGATACCGCCGACGGTTCAGGCGGCAATCTGGCTGCCACGATTGGCAGTCAGCAGAACTCCGGGGCGCAGCAAGGTTGGCATTAGCGCCGCTCTTCCGCCTGCGATTTGGCGCGCAGGGATTTCCACGTGGCCTCGCCCGCGTATAGCAGCGACCAGCCCAGCGCGGCAAACATCACATCGCGCCCACGGCGAACCACCGCGTATTGCGCGCCTAACTCGGGCCCGTAGCCGAAGAGGGTAAAGAGTCCCACCACGCTGAATTCCTGCACGCCCAATGCACCTGGTACCACGGTGTTGAACCCGCGCGCCACGCTGATGAATGCCTCGATCGCAAAGGCGTCGGCCCACGTTACGTTTGCGCCCAGCAAATGCGCGACTACCATGATTTCCACCGTGTCAAACATCCAGCCCACCAGATAAGTGAGTGTGCACCAGCGAAAATATTTTTCATCGCGATTGTAAAAAACATAAATTTCATCATCAAACTCGCGGATTTTTTCCTCCCTTGGATCCAGCGATTTCAGCCGGAACCCCAGCCGCCGCACCCAGCTGATGAGCGTGGTGCACAGCCCGTGCCGCTGGATCCGAAACAACAACCCCATCATCGTGAACGCCACCAAGGCCAGCGCGGCAAACACCCATTTGATTTCCGTGTGCCCAGTGGGCAAGGCCGCCGTCGCCACAGCCGCACCCATGGCGATGAAGGTGGATTGGGCCACCGACTGCGCGGTCTTGGACCGCACCGCCGCCGAGGCCGCCGTGACCATCGGCACGCCGCGCCGCTGGAGCAGCGCCACCTTCACTGCCTCGCCGCCCACGTACATGCTGGGGATCACGTTGTTGATGGCCTCGCCAATGAGGCGAATGCTCCAGATGACGCGAAACGGGATGTCCTTCAGCGTGCCCGCGCCGAAGGTGAATCGCCAGCCAATACAATCGATGGTGAACACGATGGTGTACGGGACCAGCGCCAACAGCATCCACGGGCCGAGCTGGGCAAAAGTGTCGCGGATGTCCGCCGAGCCCGTGCGCTGGATGAACCACGCAAACAACGCCAGCCCCACGGCCAGCAAAAGCAACCGCCATATTTTTTTCATGCGGCCGCCTCCGGGTCATCGCGTTGCCGAACCCACAACGCCGCCAGCCAATACAAGTGCACGCCAATGGCCGCCAGCCACAGGAACCACTCGATGCGTTCCACCAACGCCAACGTCAGCAAGAGGACGGAGAAATCGCGGTTGCTAATCTTGTCGGTGAATTCTTGCAAGTGGCCCTGTGAGCGCAACATCACCACGAAAAAAATCACTGTGCCCACCGCGGCCGAGAGCCCCAGCCACAACGCCGGACTGTTGCCCTCGTGCAACCGATGCACCCCCACAGCGATCCCGGCAAACAGGCAAAGCCGGACCAGTTGATCGCCCCCGCGTGCGATCCATTTGCCCACGATTGTTTCCCTGAAGCCCATGCGCGCCAAGTCGCCATCAATACAGCCGGCCACCGCCGAGAACTGCAGCAGCACCGCACCCAGGATCATCCATTGGGGCAAGCCGAGCGTGAAACAATACGCCGCGAACATCCCCAGCAGCGTCGCCAAAACTGAAATCTGGTTGGGCGTGATGCGCGTGTGAATGAGCAACCGCGACAAGGGCCGGCCCAGCGGACGGTTGAAATGCGTGTCCACTAGGCCATCAGTTGGGCTGGCCATGGTGTCCCACAACGCGTCCTCCGCCTGCGCGGCGCTGAGGCCATCCTTCACCACGCACACCGCGCCATCGGCGAATACACGCGGGCGATCCGGCAACGAATCCTCCAGTGAATTTTTCCTCTCCGCCGGAAGGCCGCACGGCAGTGGCTCGCGGGATTCGGAATATAACCGGCCGCCTTCAGTCAGAATTTTTTTGAAGTCCGGCAATTGCACAACCAATTGGCCAGCGGCGGCAAGTGTGTTTTCCTCCAGGGGCGGCATTGCCTCCGCCCAGTTCACCGCAATCCCAAGTGCCATGCTGCGTTTGAGGGGAGGGCGTTCGCCGGCGCAAACGAGGGTAATGCTCTCCGCTCCCGCGCGATGGGCGGTGATGACCAGCCGATCCAGCACCGAAAGCCCCGCGATGAGGCGGTGACAAGCCGGATCATTGGCTAACAACAAAACAGGCAAATTCACGGCAAATGACCCGCGTACCCAACAGGCCGCAATCTCCCAAAGCAAGAGAAATCCCCAAGGTAGACCATAAATGTCCCAGTGAGTGGGGTAATCTTGGCTTCCCATAATATTTGGCGTAAACCAGCCGCACGTGAAAGAAGTACCTGAAATAAAATATTTGGCTTGGGACCAGTCCGCATTGAATTCGGTGGTCGATTGGCTGCTCGACGAGGTGGATGAGGGGGTGGCGGATTTGCGCGAATGGATGCTGCTACTGCCCACTCGCCAGGCCGGGCGCCGATTGCGTGAGGCCTTGGCTTCGGAGATGAACCAGTGCGGCGGCGCATTGTTTCCGCCACGGACGGGCACGCCGTGGCATTTGGTGCGTGCGGATGAAAAAGCTGTGGCCAGCGAATTGGCTTGCCTGTGGCATTGGGATCGGGTGTTGGGGGGCTTGAATCCAAAGCAGTTCAAAAAATTGTTTCCCCGGCTAATGAAGAAACCCGATGCCACCTGGCGCCGGCAAATGGCACAAACATTGCACGGGCTGCGGGGCAGCTTGGCCGAGGGCGGCTTGGACTGCGCCGCCGTGGCGACGGCAGAGCCATGCCCCGAGAAAGCGCGCTGGCAAGAATTGAAAAAGCTCGAGGAAGCCTACCGCAATTCGCTTGGCCAAAAACAGGATCTGCACGATGCCAAACGGAAGGCGGCGGCCAAGCCGACATTGGTAGAAGGCATCAGAAAAATCGCCGTGCTTGGCGTGCCGGATTTGCCCGGCTTGGTGCAAACCGCGCTGGGGAATTGCATGGCGCAGGGGATCTCCGTTGACGTGGTGGTTTTCGGCCCGAAGAAAGGTGCGGATTGGTTTGATGCATGGGGCCGCCCACAGCCGGGGAAATGGGCAGGCCTAAAGTTGACACTGGAAAAGGAAAATCTGGTCGCCTGCCTGGACGAGGACAGCCAAGCGCAGGCAATCACCCAGCGCCTTGCGGCCTATGGCGAAAACCGCGCGCAACACGTGGCCGTGGGCGTTGCCGATCCGGCAGTGACCCCCCGACTGGAGCGGGCCTTGGCCGATGCGGATATTGCCGGCTTTAATCCCGACGGCCTGTCGTTGCGCCGTTCGCCGCTTGTGGCATTTTTGCAGGCACTGGCGGAGCTGCTGCGTCAGCCGAGTTTTGCCCATGCAGACGCGCTCTTGCGCATGCCCGATGCGTGGGGCTGGGCGGCAGGAGTGACAAAACATTTTTCCCCCGAAAAACTGCTGCACGGCCTCGACGAGCTACGCACGAAACACTTGCCCTCACGCTTGGATGGGGCGGTGCGGCTGCATTTTGAAGGGGGCAAGACCGCCCGACGCATCCATGCGCGGACGGTACTAGCCGAGCTGGAAAAGGTGCTGAAACAAATTCACCAAACGCCGCTCTCCGTAGGGCTCCTAGAGTTTCTGCGTGCAGCCTTTGGTCAACGGGAATTCATTGAGGGGCGCGAGAGCGATGCCGCGGATTTGGAGTCAGCAAAAATTTTCATGGACCGACTGGGCGAATGGGAGGCGGCAACCGGTGACGACGCGTGGCCGGCTTCGGAAGCCTTGGCGTTGCTGATTGAGGCTGTCGGCAGCGAGGCGGTGTTTGCCGAGCGGCGACCGGAGGCAGTGGACATCCAAGGCTGGCTGGAACTGGCCTGGGAAGATGCGCCGCACCTGATGGTGGCAGGCGCCAATGAAGGAATGTTGCCGGAATCCATCCGTGGCGATTTGTTTATGCCGGATGCATTGCGTGAGATGCTCGGGCTGCGCACCAATGCGGACCGGTTAGCACGCGACGCGTGGTTGATGGAGTTGCTGGTGCAAACCCGTGCGCGGTCAGGCCGGGTTGAGTTTTTCATTGGCCGACAACGCGTCAGCGGCAATCCGCTCAAGCCGTCCCGGTTGTTATTTCGCTGCGAGAACGAGCAGTTGGCCGGGCGAGTGAAACTGCTGTTCGACAAGTTACCGCAGGACCCACAACCGCCGGTGTGGTCGGCTCCGTGGAAGCTTGCCAGCCCAAATGTGGGCACGGTGGATCATCTTAGCGCTTCGGCCATTCGCAATTATCTCGAGTGTCCGTATCGGTTTTACCTGCGGAAAGTGCTGAAAATGAAACCGCAAGACTACGAACAGCGGGAACTGGATGCCATGGATTTTGGCAGTCTGGTCCATGCCGTACTCGAGGCTTTTGGGAAAAACGAGGAGGCACGCAAGCGAACCGATGCTCATGCCATCCAGAAATTTTTTGCCGCAGAACTCGCTCGGCAGATGGAGGCAAAATTTGGCAAACGACCGCCAATGGCGCTGCAGGTGCAACAGGAGATTGCCGTGCGCCGGCTGCAATTTGCCGCCCACGTGCAGGCCGCAGAGCGCGCGGCCGGTTGGGAAATTGTTGACACGGAAAAGAATTTTGAGAAGTCGCTCGACGGCATGAAGGTCATCGGGTGGATCGATCGCATTGAAAAAAACCGGAAAACCGGCGCGATGCGTGTGCTCGATTACAAAACCTCCAACGCCGGGGATGTGCCGATGAAAAAACACTGGACCCGATTCAAGGCCGGGCGCGATGACGCCGTGCCGAAATTTGCGCAATTCAAAATGAACGGCAAGGATCACGTGTGGCGGGATTTGCAGTTGTTCGTGTACGCATGGGCCCTGGGTGAAATTGAAAACGACCGGCTCGAGCTGGGGTATTTCAACCTTCCCGCGGTGGGAACCGGGGCGGGCGTGGCATTGATCCAGCCAGATGACGCTGAGATTCGGCGGGCGGCGGTTGATTGCGCCCGCGGCGTTGTGGCGGCGGTTGGCAGGGGGCATTTCTGGCCGCCTGCGCCGAAGTTGAAGTACGATGATTACGAGGGCATCCTGTTCAACCAACCGGAGATCAGCGCGGCGGAGCCGAAAGGGATGGCAGCATGATGCGGATTCCAAATGAAATGATCCGCGCCTCGGCAGGCACCGGCAAGACGTACAAGCTCACGAACCGATTTATCAAGCTCCTGTTGTGCGACGTGCAGCCGGAACGGATCATCGCGCTCACCTTCACCCGCAAAGCGGCCGGCGAATTTTTTGAGGGCATCCTTACCAAGCTCGCCAAGGCAGCGGATGATCCGAAGGAAGCCAGACAACTCGCAAAGGAAATCGGCGTGACCGGCGCGGGACCGGAAAAGTTTTGCGAGGCATTGCGGCGATTGGTGGACACGATGGGGCAACTTTCGCTGGGCACTCTGGATGGATTTTTTCACCGCATCATCGCAAAGTTTTCGCTGGAGTTCGGGCTGGGCGGTGAGTTTGAAATGATGAACGAATTTGAGCAGCAAGAAGCCCGGATGCGGGTATTGGAATCGTTGCTCAACGAAAACACAGCAAGCCGGGAAAGCCGCGATAGCCTCATTGAATCCTACCGACTGTCCACTGCGGGCAAGGATGACCGCAACTTCGTTGGCGCATTTGAGCAGCATCTGGAGGATTGCCACGAGCTGTGGATGCGCGTGCCGAACCGGGCGTTGTGGGGTGATCCCTCCCGCATTCTGCCGCAACGCCACCCCTGGCAACCGGGCCCGGTGGACCGACGGTTGTTGGTGGAGCAATGGCGCGAACTGCTTGAGGAAGGGCAAGGGTTTGGTAAGGGATTGCAAAAGAGTTTTATCACGATGGCCGATCACCTTGCCCATTGGGCGCCGGGCAAGGGTTTGTTTGACAAGGCCAAGACGTTGATGCTGCGTGCGGTGGAGGATATCGACACAATGGAGCGGGGGGATTGGGAGTTCAAGTATGGCAACGCCCGGGCAATAAACCGACCCTCGGCGGAGTTTAGCCGCATGCTGGCCGGCATCATCCGCCAGTGCGTGTCGGAGGAATTGACAGCGCGGATGGAACGCACGCGGGGGGTTTACGGGCTGCTGAGTGAGTTTGAGGCCCGCTATGGTGCCAGCGTCCGCCATCAGGGCAGGTTGAGCTTTGCGGATTTGCCGGTGTTGATGAATTTGCGAACCGACAAGCTTGACCTTGAGTATCGACTGGATGGCGCGTTTGACCATTGGCTGCTTGATGAGTTTCAGGACACCAGCCGCGTGCAATGGCAGGCAGTCGCCAATCTCATTGACGAAGTCTTGCAGGATCCCGAGGGCCGGCGCGGTTTCTTTTGCGTGGGTGACCAAAAACAATCGCTCTACCAATGGCGCGGCGGGGATTCGAGATTGTTCGAGCGCGTGGAGGAAAAATATTCCGGCGGTATCGAGGCGAGCACACTCGATCAAACCTGGCGCTTCGTGCCGGACGTGCTCGAACTCATCAACACCGTCTTCGGCGCGGCAGAGGTAATTGCCAGCGACACCTACAACATGACGGCTGGCCACCGCTGGAATGCTGGCTGGCGCAAACACACCTGTGCCAAGCCGCTGCAAAAGAAAAAAGGCCACTCGATGTATTTGACTGTCGAGGACGAGGAAGATCGTTGGGAGGTCATGCAGCATTTGCTGGAGAAATTGCAACCCATCCAAAACGGCCTTGAGTGCGCCATCCTCGTGCAGAAAAACGAGACTGTTCGCGAAGTGGTCAACTTCCTGCGCGGCGCCTTGCCGGATATGCCGGTGATGGGCGAATCCGCCACCAGCACCGGCGCAGACAACCCCCTGGGCGCAGCGTTGCTTTCCCTGTTCCGGGCCGCGGCCCATCCTTCTGACCGCTTCAGCCTGGGGCATCTCGAGCTCACGCCGCTGGACGACCTCTTGCCGAGGGATCATGCCGAACGCCAAAAAATACTGCGCCAGATTCAGCGTGCGGTACACCAGGACGGCTTTGAGGCGACCGCCCGTGGGTGGATTAGCAAACTGGAGGCCAAGCTCGATCATTTCGCCCGGTGGCGTGCACGACAGTTTCTGGAACTGTCCCGGCAATACGACGAAAGCGGCAGCCGAAATATCGATGCTTTCCTGCGCTTCATGCCTGCACAGGAATCCATCGATGCATCCGGCGCCAACGTCGTGCAGGTGATGACCATTCACAAAGCCAAAGGGCTCACGTTTGATGTAACGCTCGTGCCCGATCTTGAGATCAAAAACAAGCGATTGGACAGTGTTCGTTCCGAATCACTCCACACCCACACAAACCCGGTGGGAGATCCAAAGTGGATTCTGGATTTGCCGGCCAAGGAAATCTGCCAAGTGATTGAGCCGCTGGGCGCGGCATCCAATCTGGCTGCGGCCGAGGCGTGTTATGAAAATATTTGCAAATTATACGTTGCGCTCACACGCCCGCGTCGCGGACTCTATATCATCACCACGCGGCCCTCGGACACTTCCGGGTATTTCCCGCGATTCTTGACCGACACCTTGGCGATCAATGATGGGCGGGATTTCGACGGTCCGGCTAAGCCCACCAAGGTATTGTTTGAACGTGGCAGTTTCGGGTGGCTGGAGGAATGGAAAATCGAAACAGAACCGGCCGCCGCCGAAGCGCTGCTCAAACCCATTGCCGCTGAGCGCCGTCACCCTCGATTGGCCCGCCGCCGCCCATCGGCGCATGCGGGAACCGTCCTAGGTGGGGCGAACCTGTTCGAAACCAAAGGCTCCGATGCGGCAACATTTGGGAGTGCAGTGCATGCCGTCTTTGAGGAGATTGAATGGCAGGATGAAAACACGGCGGCGATATTGAAAACTCACAAAGAGACAAACGCCGATGCGGTCGCCGAGGTGGAGCGGTGTCTGCAGAGCAACGAGGGGGCGGCATTGTTTGCGCCGATTAAAGGCGCAGAAGTGTGGCGCGAGCGGGCTTTCGAACTGGTTGTCGACGGGGAATTCTGCTCAGGCGTTTTTGATCGCGTGGTCTTGCATGATGATTTCGCCCAAATCATCGATTACAAAACCGACCGCGTGGATGCGGCCACCATTGATGAAGCGGTGAAACGGCATCAACCGCAATTGGAATTATATCGGCGCGTTCTTGCGCGACTAACAAGCTTGCCCGAAAGCGCCATCATCTGCTCACTGGTTTTCACCCGACTCGCCAAAGTGATGGAGGCATAAAAAAGCCCCCGCTGGACGGGGGCATGAAAACTTCGCGAGAACCTACTTGAGGTTTTTCTCGTATTTCGCCGGGTTGGCCTTAAAGCGGGTCAGGGCGCGTTCCTTGCAGAAGTAGATGGTCTTGCCCTTGTACTCCATGGAGGTGCTCTTGGGGTGCACGCGGGTATCGTTGTACACGGGGCAGAAGAGCTGCTTCATCGGCTTGATGTCCTTGGAGATGACCGGCTTGAGCTGCGGTGCCTGCTCGACGCTCACCACGGCGTAGTAGTCCGGGTTCTGGTTCCAGAGCTTCTTGCATGTGCCGCAGCAGGTGTAGACTTTGACTCCCTTGTAGACGACGAATTCTTCCTCATCAATTTCGTCCTCGATCATCAACGGGCAAATTTTTTGCGCCGGCGCGGCTTGGGTGTTCACGGCGATGCCTGTCAAGAAGGCGGCCACGATTAGTGTTTTTCTGAATACGTGTTTCAACATGGTCTTATAGTTACTCGCTTCCCTTGGTTAATTGCGGGAGAGATAAGACGCCACAAATTAGGGGCATCATTCAATTCAATTTTTTGCAATAGCCGGTTTTCGCGGGTTTTCCCTGTCATAACCGGCCAATGGTTCGGAAAGGGATTTTCGTTTTGACTTCTGTTTTTTCAGCGCTTTTTTCATGAGAACCACCACGGGTTTGAGGTCGACGGGCTTTTCAACCCGGGCGATTTCCGTGCCATCGGGCTGCAGCACAATGGCGTAGGTTTGGTTGCGCCTCACCTTCAGGCGAGCGACATGCGGTGCCTTCCCATTGCGCGTATCAAAATGCAGAACCACAAACCGCTTGGCCAATTTTGCGAACGCCCGGTCCGCCTCCGGCGCCTTTTCCAAGGGCCGACAAAAGCGTCCTCATATCGAATCGTAAACATAAATGAACACCGGCTTGCCCTTCGCCTTTGCCGCCGCCAGTGCCTTGGGCAGATCAGTGTGTGGCTCTGCGCTCCATGCGGAATTTGAAATGAATCCGCACACAACAATCATTTGAACGAACCGCATGGCACTCATGTGGTTATGTTAGATGCCCGGCGCATTGCGGCAACAAAAAAACCGCACTGGCCGGAGCCGGTGCGGGTTTGAGAATGGGATCGCTTACACGTCCTTCCAAGCGCGGTCGGCCGCCGAGGCGAGGACGGCGTCGCAGACTTTGGCGGTCTCGAGGGCATCGCGGAAGGTGGGGTTGCACGGGGCACCTTCGTCGAGGCTCTTGAGGAAGTCCGCCACTTGATGGACGAAGGTGTGCTCGTAACCGATGCACAGGCCGGGCACCCACCACTTGTCCATGTAGGGCATGTCCCCGTCGGTGATGTGGATGCTGCGCCAGCCGCGGACGTTGGACTCGTCCGAGTGGTCGAAGTATTCAAGGCGGTTGAGGTCGTGCAGGTCCCAGCGGATCGAGGCGTTTGCACCATTGATTTCCAGGGTGTACAGCGCTTTGTGTCCCCTGGCGTAGCGCGTGGACTCGAATAGGCCTAGGGAGCCGTTGTTAAAGTGGCAGTGGAAGAGGCAGGCGTCGTCGATGGTAACTTGCTGCTTCTCGCCGGTGGCTGTGTGGACGCGTTCCTTGATGAAGGTCTCGGTGACGGCGGAGAC
>CAZJRV010000069.1:6076-12832 GCA_964548235.1 uncultured Verrucomicrobiota bacterium | reverse complement strand
GAGATGGATATCGTGACCCCGACCGCCACCTTCTCCACCTGCTTCGGCGCCCCCTTCATGCCCCGCCACCCCGGCGTGTACGCCAAACTGCTCACCGAAAAAATCGCACGGCACCAGTCCCAATGCTGGCTGCTCAACACCGGCTGGATCGCCGGCGGCTACGGCCAAAGCGACCGCATCAAAATCAAGTGGACCCGCGCCCTCCTAAACGCCGCCCTCGAAGGCAACCTCGCTGACGTTGATTACTGCACCGACAAGCGCTTCGGCTTCGAAATCCCCCAAACCTGCCCCAACGTCCCCAGCGAAATCCTAAACCCCCGCGAAACCTGGCCCAACAAAACCGCCTACGACACCCAAGCCAACCACCTCGCCCAAATGTTCCGCGAAAACTTCACCCAATACGCCGAGGACACCCCGGAACCCATTCGTGCCGCCGGGCCTAGCTAAATCCCCTATCGATTTTCTGATAGTTGAGTTATATTCCCCGCATGGGTGCAACCTCCAATCCTCTGCCCAAGCGTATTGTGGTGCACGGAAACTGTGTGGACTGTGGGCGGCCGTTGGCGGCCGTTGGCGGCTTCGCCAGTGCCATTTGCAGGGAAATCGAACAAACCATTGGCGCCGGGGAACACGCGGCTGCAATTGGAGCTGCCGGATGAGGCGCAGCATAAAAGCCCGGAGCGATGCGAGGAATGTAAGCTCGGGCATTATCAAAAATGGCAATCACGCCGGCAACGACTGCCGTGGCTCATCGCATTGGCGGTCGGGATGGTTGTGCTAGTGGGGTGGCTAGCTTTAAGAAGTTAGGAGACTGATTCTCCCTAACCCTTGCCACTCGTCTCTCGGCCCTCGACTACTCGATGACTTCCTGTCGTTGCTTGGCGGTTTCGGCCTCGAGTTCTTCCTGCATTAGTGCGGCAGGGAAATCGGGGTCGGCGGCGACTTTGATTTCCTGGACGAATTCCTTCTCATCGACGGTGAGGGCAACGATGTACGTTCCGGGCGTGGTTGCGAGGCCGGGGCGATTGAGTTGGGGGGCTGTGCGGCCGGTGGGGCCACCCGCATTGCCTGGGCGCGGGGCCGGACGACGGGCGGCGGCGCGCAGGTCCCAGCGGGTGTTGTGCAAGCCTTGGGTTCTCTTTGTCGGCAAGCGGCGGATGGCTTGGCCGCGGGCATTGCGGATTTCCAGTGTCACCTTTTTGGCATCCGCGCCGAGGTGATAAAATATGCGGCTGCCGAATTCCGGATTCTTGCCGGCAAAATTTTTGTGACCGGAACGGTTGTGGCCCAGTGCGCCAGCCCACAGCGTGCCCTTGGCCGGCGTGAACAAATGCGCCTTGGCATTCGCCACCGTCGCGCTGAATTGCCGCAAGGGCGTGACATCCAACACCCATGCGCTGCGGCCGTGGGTGCCGGCGACGATTTCACCGGCGGTGGGGTGCACGGCGATCTCGTGCACGGCGACAGTGGGCAGATTGTTGTTCAGACGCGCCCAGTGCGTGCCGCGGTCGAGCGTGGCGTACACGCCGAACTCGGTGCCGCAGTAGAGCACATTTTCGTTGGTCACATCCTCACGCAGGCAACGGGTGCTGCCGACGGGCAGGTTGGCGTTCAGCGGTTTCCACGTCTTGCCTAAATCTTCTGTGACAAAAATGTGAGGTGCGTCGCTGTTGGAGCGGTGTCCATCGAAGGTCACGTACACGCGCCCCTCGGCAAACCGCGAGGCTTCAATGCTGGCCACGTGAAGAGGCTTGGGCAATTTAAAACGGTCCGTGAGGTTTTCCCATTTGCCGCCGCCATCGCGCGTGAGCCATACGGCGCCGTCATCGGTGCCGATCCACAACACGCCGGGTTGATGGCGCGACTCGGCCAAGGCCGTGGCCGTACCGCGATCGGTGCGGCCGAGTTTGGGGGAAATGCGCTGGAGATTTTCGCCTCGGTTGAGCGACCGAAAGGCATGGTTGCCCGCATAATAAAAAATGCGCGAGTTATGCGGGCTGAGGGTGAATGGCGTTTTCCAGTTGAACTTCAATCCTTGCCCGGGCGGGCGCAAGGTGTAGCGCGTGCCGGTTTTCATGTTCACGCGCCAGACACGACCACCCTGCATTTCGCAGTAGACGGTATTGGGATCCTCCGGGTCAGCGCGGCAAAGGAATCCATCGCCGCCGCCGATGCGCAGCCAGTCGCTGTTGAGCGGGCCGCGTGTGCCGCGTTTGCGATTGGGGGCGCCCCACGAGCCGTTGTCCTGCATGCCGCCGTACACCCAGTAGGGCGCGCGAGTGTCCACGCCGACATCATAAAACTGGCCGATGTCCATCACGTTGTGGAAATCCCATGTGGCGCCGCGGTCGTGCGTGATGTACAGGCCGCCGTCGCAGCCGAGGATGAGGTGGCGGCCGTCGCGGGGGTTGACCCACAGCGCGTGATGATCGGGGTGCACGCCGCGCGCACCGGTCTTGAACGTCTTGCCGCGATCGGTGGAGTAATGGAACTGGATGCCCATCACGTAAATGTACTTGTCATCGCTGGGATCCACGATGATTTGGCTGTAATAAAACGGGCGCGGATTGAGGCTGTTGATGCGCTTCCATGATTCGCCGCCGTCTTCGCTGCGATAAATGCCGCCGGTCTCATTGCCCACCTTGCCCTGCTCTTTCATCGCATTGGCGCGTTGGCCGCCGAGGTAGCTGGTAAATGGACGGCTAGTCTCGCCACCGCGTTTGCCAAAGATGAGTTTCAGTTCCAACTCCTCCTCGCCGCGCTTGAGCTTGACCGTCACTTCATCCTTCGGCTTGTGGGCGCGAATGGCGACGATGAGGTCGTTGTAGCTTTTCACTTCCTTCTCGCCCATTTGCAAAATGAGATCGCCGGCCTCGATGCCCGCCTTCTCCGATGGGCCATCCTTGGTGACGCCCTGGATGACCGCCTCGCGCACGCGGTTGCCACCGCTGATGCCCATGAACGCCATGGCGGGGCCATCGCCGATTTTGTCCGTCTCAATGATGGCGTACACGATGTCCGGATTCTTTTCGTAATACGCAATGCCCACGCGGCCGAGCGGGCGGGTGGGCAATCCCTTTTTGAGCTTCGTCCATTTCGCGCCACCGTCGGTGGTCTTGTAAATGCCGCTGCCGGGACCCCAGCGTTTGGCGGGGTCGTTGGTATCAAACTCATCCCGTTGGCGTTCGTACATCGCCACGATCAGCGTGTCCGGATCTTTCGGATGCATCTTCAATTCCACGCAGCCGGTCTTGTCGTCCACGTGCAATACCTTTTGCCACGACTTGCCGCCATCGGTGGTTTTGTAAACGCCGCGCTCTTCATTCGGCCCCCACAACCGGCCCAGCGCGCCTACGTACACGATATCCGGATTGGTCGGATGAATCGCAATGCGCCCGATTTGAAATGACTTCTTCAGCCCCATGTTGGCCCACGTCTTGCCGCCATCGGTGCTCTTGTAAACTCCGTCGCCCCAGCTCACCGAGTTGCGCGCGTTGTGTTCGCCGGTGCCCACCCAAATGATCTTCGGGTTGCTGTGCGACACCGCCACGTCGCCGATGGACACAGTGGATTGTTTTTCAAAAACCGGTGTGAAGGTCGTACCATTGTTGGTGGTCTTGAACAGCCCGCCTGAAGCTGTGGCTAAATAAAATGTAAACGGATCGCCCGGCACCACCTCGAGATCGACAATGCGCCCGCCCATACTCGCGGGCCCGATGGCGCGCCATTGCATTTGCGAAACCCACGCTTCATTAAATTTAACCGGCGCCGATTCTTTGGGCGCGTCGGTTTTATTTCCATCCTGCCCCATCACGGCACACGCCAGCACGGGCAGCCATAGCCAATCTTTACATCGCATGAGGCGAGTGTACCATCGGCCTCCGGAGGGGCAAAACAAATCACCTCCGGGCGCCTTGTGATTCTATGGGCAGCCCTGTTATGAGTGATCGACTACAAAAAATCACCGTGATCCTTTTCGGCCTAGCCACTTTGGCTGCCGTGTTGTGGACTCAACGGGAGTCGATTCAGGAGCTGGCAAGCCGCGAGGATCCCAATGCGCTCGATCCCCACACTTTGAAACGACTGGCTCGCGGCGAACAACTGGCCCAACAATTTTGCATCACGTGCCACCAGCTGCCCAAGCCGGAAATGCTGGATGCCGCTTCTTGGAACACGAGCCTCACGGTGATGATGCCGTTCATGGGCCTCGTGCCGCCGGAAACCGGCTTGATCAAGACCAATGGCTTCGAGCGCGTTTTGGCTTCGGGGTATTTCCCAAGTGAACCGCTGGTGTCGCGTCAGGATTACGATTTGATTCGAGAATACTACCTCACCCGTGCACCCCGCGAATTGCCCGAGCCGGAGAAAATCCAATTTGCCGGCACACAAAACACGTTCGAAGCCCTCATCCCGCAAGTTCCATTTGATGCCAACTGCATCGCCGTCCGCATTAACCCCAACGAAGGCGGATTACTGGCGACTCATGACCCTTCGCAATCGGTTTACAAAATGGCGTCGGATGGCAAATGGCAAACATCCCCCATCACGCCCGGTGGTTCGCCCGTGGAAATCCGATTCCGACCCAATGGAAATCTAGGCGTGTTGATCGGTGACTTCATGCCCTCGATGGAATTCAACGGCGCACTCGTCCGTTGGCAAGGAGACACGGTGGAGACCCTTGCCGCCCCGCTGCATCGCCCCACCGATGTGTTGCCCGTGGACCTGAATGGCGATGGGCGGGAAGACCTCGTGGTGTGCGAGTACGGCCATTTTATGGGCAGAACATTTTGGATGGAAAATACGGGGGAAGGATTCAAGCAGCATCCTTTGCTCGAAATGCCCGGTTGCTTGAACGTGGTGAGCGCGGATTTTAATGGTGATGACCGACCGGACCTCGTCGTCCTTGCCGGGCAGGCACGCGAGGGGGTGTATTTGCTAACCAACACAGGCGACAACCAATTCGAACCGCGACTGCTGCTGGAACGCCAGCCAATGTGGGGGCATTCGCATATTGAAATTTATGATTTCAATAACGACAACCACCCCGACCTTCTCATCACCAACGGCGACAATGGCGAACGCGATCCTGCCCTCACCCGTCCTTATCACGGCGTGAGGATTCACCTGAACGATGGCGAAAATAATTTTCCAGATGAAATCTTTTTCCCGCAGCCGGGTGCTTACAAAGCCATTGCGCGCGATTTCGATCAAGACGGCGATTTGGACATCGCCTCCATTGCCTTCTTTGCCGATTACACGCTGCGCGGGGATGCAGGTTTCATTTATCTTCGCCAAGACAAGCCCATGCAATTCTCCGCGCAAACACTGCCTCAAGCCGGCCGCGGTCGCTGGCTCACGATGGATGCGGGCGATTTTGATTTGGATGGCGATGAAGACCTTGCCCTCGGCGCGTACAATATCCCCCAAGGGCAAATCTCCGCCGATCGCCAAACCCGCTGGACGAAGAATCCTGCCCCCATTTTGATTCTGAAAAACCGCACAAAGTAAGCGTTTTTCAGGTTGAATTCCCTGAATATGCTTTGCCTTAATTTAGTCCGATAGGTACAATCTCTTCGGACGATGAGACTTTTTCCTGCATTTTTTATTGGGGCATTCAGCGTGATGGCCGCAAACCCCGCCAGCAGTCCTCAACCGGTCAGCTATTTCAATCAAATTCGCCCCATTCTTCAGGCGCAATGCCAAGGCTGCCATCAACCGGCCAAAGCCAAGGGCGGGTATGTGATGACGGAGTTCGCCGACCTGTTAAAAGGCGGTGATAACGAAGGCACCGCGGTGGTTCCGGGCAAGCCGGAAGACAGCGCGTTGCTGGCATTGATTTTGCCGAACAAAGATGGCGAGGCAGAAATGCCCAAGGGCAAGGACGCGTTGCACTCGGCGCAGATTGAGCTGATCAAACGCTGGATCGCCGAGGGTGCCAAGGACGACACGCCCGCCAGTGCACAACGCAAGGTGGATGCCGATCATCCGCCGGTCTACACGCTGCCGCCGGTCATCACCTCGCTGGATTATTCGCCGGATGGCACGCTGCTTGCCGTGGCGGGCTTTCACGAGGTGTTGCTGCACAAGGCCGATGGCTCGGGATTGGTCGCTCGCCTAATTGGATTGAGCGAGCGAATCGAAAGTGTGCGATTTTCGCCCGATGGCAAATTCCTCGCCGTCACTGGCGGCAAACCCGCCCGCATGGGCGAGGTGCAAATTTGGGAAGTCGCCAATCGCAAACTCGCCCTGTCGCATTCCAGCACCTTCGACACCATTTACGGCGCCAGCTGGTCGCCCGATGGCAAGGCCATCGCCTTCGGCTGCGCGGACAACACCGTGCGCGCCATCGACGCCAAGACGGGCGAACAAATTTTCTATCAAGGCGCCCATACCGACTGGGTGCTGGGCACGGTGTTCGATGTAAAAGGCGAGCACCTCATTTCCGCCGGGCGCGACATGACCTCCAAGCTCACGGTGTTCAAGTCCTCGCGCTTTGTGGACAACATCACTTCCATCACACCAAAAGCATTAAAAGGCGGCATCGCCTCCATTGCGCGTCATCCCACGCGTGAAAACATCCTCGTGGGCGGAGCCGATGGCGCACCGCAAATCTACCGCATCTTCCGCCAAACCAAGAGGGTGATCGGCGACAACGCCAACTTGATCCGTAAATTTCCCGAGATGCCCGGCCGCATTTTCAGCGTGCGCTATTCCAAGGACGGCAACGTCTTCGCCGCAGGCAGTGCGCTCGATGGG
>CAZJRV010000069.1:0-6066 GCA_964548235.1 uncultured Verrucomicrobiota bacterium | reverse complement strand
GCCAGATAACCCTCTATTCTGCAGCCGTACCCGATAAAATCCCCACCGACATCAAGGCCATCCAGGCCAAGCGCGTGCAGGACCGCAAGCCGGCAGAAATCATCAAGCTCGACAAATTCCACAACGATGGCGTGAAACAAATCGCCAAGCTGGATTTCCCCGCCAGCGGGATCTATGCGTTGGCCTTCAGTCCGGATGGAAAAACCCTCGCCGCCGCAGGCAGTGACGGGCTCATCCACTTCCTCAACGCCGCCGATGGCAAAGAGCAGAAAAAATTCCTGCCGGTCACACTCAGCAAACCCACCTCCGGCACGCAACTCAGCGCGGCCACGACTGAGATGATCAAGGTTGCCAGCCCCGAATCATTGCCCCAGGGAACCAAGGTCGCCAGCTTGAGCATCGAACCGGCCAGCATCCACTTGACCGGTGCGAGCGATTACACTCAGGTATTGGTCACGGCCAATTTGGCCGATGGCACGCGCGCGGATGTCACGCGCATGGCCAAGCTCACGCTCACCGGCGGAATTGCCTCGGCCAATGAACGCGGCCAGGTGAATCCATCGAAAGACGGCACCGGCGAATTCACAGCCGAATTGGGTGGGCAAAAAATCACCGCCAAGATTCGCGTCACCGGCATTGGCTCAAAACGCAAAATTGATTATGTGCGCGACGTGATGCCCACCCTCTCCAAGCTGGGCTGCAACGCCGGCACTTGCCACGGGGCGAAAGATGGCAAGAATGGATTCAAACTTTCACTGCGCGGCTATGATCCGCTTTACGATGTGCGGGCGTTCACCGATGAATTAGCCAGCCGCCGCGTGAACATCGCCTCGCCGGCGGATAGTTTGATGCTGCTCAAATCCACCGGCGCCGTGCCGCACGAAGGCGGGGGAGTCGCCAAACCGGGTGGCAAGTATTACGCCATTTTACACGAATGGATTGCCACCGGCGCCAAGCTGGACCTTAAATCCGCCCGCGTGGCCTCCATTGAGTTATCGCCTCAAACCCCTGTCATCCAATCCATCGGCGGCCGCCAGCAAATGCGTGTGTTGGCCACGTACACCAATGGCGAAAAACGCGATGTCACCGCCGAGGCATTTATTTCCAGCAACAACACCGACGTGGCCGACTCGGATGAAGGTGGCCTTGTCACCGTGTTGCGCCGTGGCGAAGCTGCCGTACTGGCGCGATTCGAGGGCGCCTACGCGGCCACCACCGTCACCGCGATGGGCGATCGCTCTGGCTTTGTTTGGAAACAACCGGAGACGTGGAGCGAGATTGACAAGCTCACTGCCAACAAATGGCAGCGAATGAAGATCGCGCCATCCGGTTTGTGTAGTGAAACTGATTTTCTTCGCCGAGTGCATCTGGACCTCACCGGACTGCCGCCATCGGCCGAGATGGTGCAAAAATTCCTCGCCGATAAACGCGACACCCGCACCAAGCGATCGGAACTCGTGGACTCACTCGTGGGCAGCGAGGTGTACATTGATCATTGGGCCAACAAATGGGCCGACCTCCTTCAGGTGAACCGCAAGTTCCTCGGTGCCGAAGGTGCCAAAGCATTCCGCGATTGGATTCGCAATGAGGTAAAAACCAATACGCCCTACGATGAATTCGCCCGAAAAATTCTCACGGCCAATGGTTCGAATAAAACTAACCCAGCCGCGAGCTACTACAAAATTCTGCGCACGCCCGATGCCATTATGGAGAACACCACGCACTTGTGGCTGGCCACGCGCTTCAACTGCAACAAGTGCCACGACCACCCCTTTGAGCGCTGGACGCAGGATCAGTATTACGAGACTGCAGCATTCTTCGCGCAGGTCGGTTTAAAAAAAGACGCCAAGGCCAGCGGCAACAAGACGGTGGGCGGCACGGCGGTGGAGGGCCGGAAGCCGCTCTTTGAAGAAATTTTCGACAAGCCCAACGGCGATATGAAACACGACCGCACCGGCGCCATCACCGCGCCGAAATTTCCCTTCGTGGCCCAATACGAGAAAAAGCAAAAAGCCACACGACGCCAAGAGATGGCCGCGTGGATGACCAGCGCGGATAACCGCTACTTCGCGCGCAGCTACGTCAATCGCCTGTGGGGTTACCTGCTGGGCGTGGGCATCATCGAGCCACTGGACGACATCCGCGCGGGCAATCCACCCTCCAACCCCGAATTGCTCGACTGGCTCACGGCGGAATTCATCAAGAGCAATTTCAACGTGCAACACATCGTGAAGCTCATTTGCAAAAGCCGCACGTACCAACTTTCTCTCGCCACCAATGAATGGAACGAGGATGACACCATCAATTACTCGCACGCCATTGCCCGCCGTTTGCCGGCGGAGGTGCTTTACGATGCGATTTATTTTACAACCGGCACTCAATCGAAATTCCCCGGCGTGGCACCGGGTACGCGGGCGGCCGCCCTGCCTGATTCCGGCGTGAAGCTGGCCGATGGCTTTCTCGGCAATCTTGGCCGCCCCCCGCGCGAAAGCGCCTGCGAATGCGAACGCGTCAATGGCCTGCAGCTCGGCCCCGTGATGGCGCTCATCACCGGCCCGACGGTGGACACTGCGATTACCGACCCCAACAACGCCATCACGCGATTGGTCAAGGAAACCAAAGACGACCGCAAGCTCATTGATGCGTTGTTCATGCGCATCCTCAACCGACACGCCAGCGAACCGGAAATCAAAGCCTGCCTTGCCATCATTTCCGATCAAATCAACAAAGATCACGCTACACTGGAACAGGATTTGGTGGTGGCACAAAAAGACGTCAAAGCAGAAATTGATGCCAAGGAAAAGGCCCGCGCCAAAGCCATTGCAATGGCCGCAGCTGCACTCAAGGCGTACCAAAAGCAAACGGCCGCTGCTGTGAAAAAAGCCACGGACGACCGGAATGTCCGCATTAAAAAAGCCACCGATGCCCTGCAGGCGTTTGATCAGGAATTGCCCGCAAAACTGGCCGCGTGGGAAAAAACGCATAAGGACGGCAATTCAATTTGGAAGACCCTTGATCCGCGTGAGATGAGCTCTGAAATCGCCGGTGCCAAGCTGGAGAAACAGGAAGACAAATCCATTTTTGTCAGCGGCAAGAATGGCAAGGGCAAATACATCATCACAGCGCCCCTCAACTTGACGAGCCTCACCGGACTGCGTTTGGAGGCATTGGCGGACAAGCGTTTGCCAAGCTCCGGCCCGGGCCGCGCGAAGGGTGGCAATTTTGTGATTACTGAACTGGAAGCCACAATCCAACCAGCCCACGATTTATCAAAATGGCCCCTCGCCAAGGAATGGCAATTCGCCAAGCCAAGCGAGGAATGGACTGCTGCGAATGGCGCGGAGATTTCCTTTGCCGATGCTGGGCTCCACGTTGGCGGAAAGGCAAAATCGGGCGGGCTGACTGTGGGCGAACTGCACCATGCCGGACCGTTTACCAATGTCGGGTTCGACCAGAAAGTCGGCCCCGAAGGAATGGATTCATTTGACGCGGGTCAATTGTTCACCCACGGCGAAGCAAAAATCGGATGGACCCGCAAACCCGAGTGGAAGGATGGCCAACTTTACGGAAGTGTTTTCTCCGCAGAAAATTCTGCGAACTATCTGTACAAGGCTATCACCGCCGATGCGCCATGCGATTTGCCCTTGAGCCTTGGCAGCGATGATGGCATCAAAGTTTTTCTGAATGGCAAACAGGTGTTTGCGAAGAACATCGGCCGCGCTGCCGCCGCCGATCAGGAAAAAATCACAGTCAAACTTCGCAAAGGCACAAACCATCTGCTGTTGAAGATTCACAACATTGGCGGCGTTTCCGGATTTTACCTCAAGACACTGGCCAACGTAAATCAACCGCCATCCATCGCTGCTGCCACCACTGCTGCGAAGGGCTCCTTTGCGCTTGAAATTGTAGCCCGATCAAATGCAGCCAGCCAACCGAAGCTCTTTTGGAAAACGAAGAAGCACAACAACTTCGATGCAGCGCGCTCCACTGCCCCGATTAAAATAACCAAGGGTAGTGAATGGAATACCTATCGCGTCGATTTTGTGACCGCGGACAATCTCTCTGGCTTGCAGCTTCAACCCGCTGCCGGGTTGAGCATCAAGTCCATCAAACTCTACCGCGCGGATGCGCCGGTGAAGCTCGCATTCCAAAACGCGCAGGCCACCTTTGCGCAGGCAAGCTACGCCACGGCCACGGCTATAGATGGCAAAGTGGCCGCCGCGTCAAATGGTTGGGCGATTTACCCGCAAACCGGCAAATCGCAAATGGCTTCGTTTGAGGTGAAGCAGAATTTGAAGATCAACGCCGGATCCGAATTAAGCATTTCTCTGAACCAACAATATCAGGATGGAACCCACACCCTCGGGCGCTTCCAGCTCGCAGTCACCGATGCCCCGCGCCCGGTGAATTATGGTGTGCCCAATGCCGTGAGCGCTATTTTCGCCATTGATCCCGCCAAACGGACTGCAGCACAAAAGAACCAGCTGACCGCCGAATTCAAGAAGACCAACGCAACACGGATTGCCTTGGCAAAGACGCTTGCCACCGCGCAAACGCCGCTGCCGGTGGATCCGAAGATCACGGAATTGAACAAGAAACTCACCACGGCGCAAACGCCCGTGCCGGTCCCAGCGCGAATCACCCAATTGCACCGCGCGATCGAATTGAGCAAGGCCCATCTCGGCAACAAACGCCTCATTGGTGCACAGGACATCGCTTGGGCCCTCATCAATAGCCCGGCGTTTTTATTCAATCACTGACTCGACAATTTACAAAAAACCACTACCCTAAAGACAGACGAAGGACACACGATGATTAGAATACCCGGACAACGCGGAAAAGATTTGTGCGACAGTCACCTCGGCATGACGCGGCGCGACGTGCTGCGCGTGGGCGGCTCGGGCATGCTCGGCCTCTCGCTCGGCGGCATGCTCGAAATGCAGGCCTCGGCCAAGGACAAAAAAGGCGGCGGCCCCGGCTGGGGTAAGGCCAAGAGTGTGATCCTGATTTATCTGCAAGGCGGTCCGAGCCATCTGGACCTTTGGGATCCAAAGCCCAATGCGCCCACCAATGTTAAGAGCGCCTTTGCGCCGATTAAGACGAAGATTCCTGGCGTCAATTTCACCGAGCTACTACCCAATCTCGCCAAGGTGAACGATAAGTTCACCATGATGCGTTCAGTGAGCTACACGCCCAACGGGTTGTTCAACCACACGGCGGCCATTTACCAGATGATGACCGGTTACACGACTGACAAGGTCAGCCCATCCGGTCAGCTGGAGCCGCCCAGCCCTAAAGATTTCCCAAATTTTGGCTCCAACATCACGCGCCTGCAGCCGCAGGAGGAACCGATGCTGCCGTTCGTGATGCTGCCGCGACCCTTGCAGGAAAGCAATGTGATCGGCAAAGGCGGCTCCGCTGGCTTCCTCGGCAAGGCGTATGATCCCTACACGCTGTACCCCGCTGGCGGTGACATGGACATGAACAAGATGGACAAAATCAAAATCGATGACCTCAAGATGCGCCCCGAGGTCTTCAGCCATCGCCTGCGCCGGCGCGCCAGTTTGCGCAAATCCATCAACGAAGCCATGCCGGACATCGACAAGGCCGTGGAAAAATTCAATCTCAACGAATACTACGATCAGGCCTTGAATCTCATCGTGAGCGGTCGCGCCCGGGACGCGTTTGATCTCAAGCAAGAAAAGGAATCCACGCGCGACCTGTACGGCCGCAACACCTTCGGCCAAAGCTGCCTGCTTGCTCGGCGTCTCGTCGAAGCCGGCACACGCGTGGTGGAGGTCGTGTGGCCCAAGGTAGCCAACAGCGACAACCATTCTTGGGACGTGCATAAGGGCCTTGAGAAACGCATGAAAGATCAATCCGCCCCCATGCTCGACCGCGGCCTCAGCGGCCTGATGATCGACATGGACCAGCGCGGCCTGTTGGACGACACCCTCGTGCTGTGCGTGGGCGAATTCGGCCGCAGTCCGCAGAAGGGCCTCTCCACCAGCGGCAACAACAACGACGCCAACGGGCGCGACCACTGGCCCTACTGCTACACCGGCG
>CAZJRV010000068.1:10521-12862 GCA_964548235.1 uncultured Verrucomicrobiota bacterium | reverse complement strand
CGAACATCGACATTGTCGGCGGCGAGAACGACTTCTTCGAGAAGGTGGTTCGCTCAGTCAGCTACGGCAAGTCGGTCGATCGCTTGGTGAACAACAGCCAGGCAGTCACCGACGTGAAAAACACCTTCTTCAACGGCGACCCCGATTATTTCAAGACCCAGCTGCGCGGTTGGGTGAAGGATTTGGGAGTCTCCAGCGAGGACGTGAAAAATCTCACCATCTCGGCGCTGCTCACCAAGCTGATTAGCAAGGCGGATGATGGCGGCGTGAAATCAATCATCCGTCAGGCGCAAAAGGCGGTGAAGGAATCGGGCATTGGCGGCATGATTGCCGACGCGGTGCTGAACGATTCGGCGGCGAAATAATCCATTCCCCCACTCCGGCCCCGGCCGGATGGGGCTGGTCCTATGGCGGAACCCCCCGACAGCGGAACTCCCGCAGAAGCCAAAGAAGGCGCGTCCACCGCGCTGGAAGGCGGCGCGTATGATCTCATCAAGCAACGCTTGACCGAGCAGGCCAAGGTGCTGCGCGAACGGCTGGGCAAGTTGGATGAGCAACGCGCGGAGGTCTTCGGCACGCGCAAGCTGGAGTTGAAGAAAATGGATCGCGTGTCTACGCAGCTCAACTGCGAGCCGCGCGACATGATCCAGCTGGGGCACAATCGTTTCCTCTTCGGGTTCAATGTAAACCTCGGCCTCAAGCAGGGTGAGCTGAGCGACATCTTCAGCGTGTTTGAATACAACGCCGAGGAGCAGTCCTTTCACGAGGGAGACCTGGCGGTGCTGGAGAACGAGGATTTCAAGGAATCGTTCACGCGCCTGTTCAAGATCGACCAGACGGCCACGTTCCATCGGTTTGCCATTATTGGGGCACACCTTTATATGGTGTTTCGCACCGGCACAATGGTGGACGATGTGACGGTGTTCAAGTGGCTCTACAAAGAAGGCGAGCTGGTGTACGAGGACTATCGCAGCGCGCCGGAGTATCTTCGGCATGGCTTCCCCAGCCAGTATAATTTCCAGTGGAAAACTCCGGCGCAAAGTGCGGTTCGGCACGGCGATAATCCGCACGTGTCCATTGAGGACCGCGTGTTTGTGGAATGCGTGGGCGGTGATCTCACCATCAAAGTGGAGGACAACACGACCACCGGCGAAGGCATCTACGCCGAGGAGGTGATGGACGCCAATCAAAAGATAGGCGACGCCGAAATCCAATATGCCATCCAAGGCTCGCTGATTTTGCTGAAGATGACGCCCTATCGCGAAAAGGATACGCGCTATTTTATTTTCAACGAAAAACTTCAGGCCGTGCATCGCGTGGATACGCTGGGACAATCATGCGTGATGTTGCCCGAGGAACACGGCTTGATTTTTCCCGATGGCTATTACCTGCAAACCGGCGAGTTGAAACGCTACGAGGGTGAGCTGGGCGAAATGGTGCTCGAGCGCACAGTGCCATCGCCAAACGGCGAGGATTTTCTCTACGGTTTTTTCAATCGGATGACCGGTCTCTATGCGTTGATGCCTTATCGCCTTATCGAGCAGGAAGTCACCGAGCGCATCACGTGCCATGGCTTTTCGCTCTTCCCCAACGGCGACCTCGTCAGCTTTCGCGCGGAAGAGGAGGCCATCAAGCATCACACGATTCAGTTGCGCCAAACGCCATTTTATCAGGCCGGGCACGAGCCGGAAAGCGGCAATCGCGAATCGTTCCTGTACCAAGTGGGCAACAAATCCGTAGTGCGCGCGATGGCCGAGTGCAACGAGGTGCTCATCCTCATTCAGAAGGAATCGCCCTACGCCGATCTTTACGCCGATGTGGCGCGTCGTTGCGAAAGCATTCCTAATTCATACGCGTGGCTGACTTCCGGCGAAGGAGGCAGCGTGGTTGAAATCCTGAAAGAGATCGGTAGCTCCGCCGAAAAGGCCATTGCCGAATTCGATAAAGTGCGCCGCCTCAGGCTCGACGCCAAAGAAAAAACCGACGACATCCAAAGGCGCGCAAAGATATTGTTCAACCAAGTCCTCCGCGCGGACTTCCGGTCGGTGGATGATTTTGTAGCCAACCTCGGCGGCTTGCGCCGGATGCGCGGGGAGATCATCACGCTCAAGGACGAGGTCCGCTTTATCGATGTTGCCGCGATGGACGCGCTGGAGGCGGAGGTGAAGGAGCAGGTGGAAACGCTTTCGCAAAAGTGCGTGCAATACCTGCTGCAGCCCGAGGCGCTGGATCCTTATCGCGAACGGGCGGACGAACAGCGCGGCCAGGTCGAAGGCGTCACCAAAATGGCTGAGGCCAAGGAGTTGAACGCGGAAATCACTCAAGCCGGTGAAGACCTCGA
>CAZJRV010000068.1:0-10511 GCA_964548235.1 uncultured Verrucomicrobiota bacterium | reverse complement strand
CGCAGTTTGCAAATCGATGATACGACCGAGCAAACCCGCATCATCGAATCCATTACCGCCATTTATCAGGTGGTGAATCAGGTGAAAGAAGCGCTCAAAAATAAATCGCGCACGCTGATGAGCGCCGAGGGCGCCGCGCAGTTTAATGCGCAGATTTTATTGCTCAGCCAAACGGCGGTGAATTATTTGGACATGTCCGACTCGCCGGAGAAATGCGACGAGTATTTTAACAACGTCATCAATCAGCTGGAGGATCTGGGCGGCGACTTCGCGGATTTCCCGGAGTACATCGAGCAGCTCGACGAAAAGCGCGGCGAACTCGAGGCCGCCTTCGAGCAGAAACGTTTGCAGCTCGAGGAAGCCCGCAACCGCAAGGCCACCGCGCTGGTGTCTTCCGCCGAGCGCATGCTCAAAAGCATCGAGCACAAGCTCGGCACCTTCGAGGATGTAAACGACATCAACGGCTACATGGCGGCAGACCGGATGATCGATTCCATCCGCGAACGCGTGGAGGAACTCACCGCACTCGAAAAAGCCGGCGAAGCGGAGGGCATCCAATCCCAACTCAAAACCATCCACGAAGAAGCCGTCCGCCAGCTCAAGGACAAAAAGGAACTCTACGTCGACGGCCAAAACGTCATCCAGTTCGGCAAGCACAAGTTCGCCGTCAACACCCAACCGCTGGATCTTACCATCGTGCGCCGAGGCGATGAGCAGAATCTGCACCTCACCGGCACCCAATATTTCGACCCCATCGAGGACGAGGCCTTCCTCGCCACGCGTGAGGTTTGGGAGCAGCAGGTCATCAGCGAGGACCGCGCTGTTTACCGCGCCGAGTATCTCGCCTATCTGCTTTGGCAAAAGCTCGAGCACGAGGGTGGCGAACGCCTCACCGAGGTGGCCGCAATGAAAAAGGATGGCCGGCTTAACTTGGTGCAGGAGTTCATGGGCGACCGCTACGCCGAGGCGTACACCAAGGGCATCCACGATCAGGACGCCGGCAAAATCCTCGCCGCACTCCTCAACACCCACGCCGCCCTGCAACTGGCGCGCTACCATCCCCGCGTGCGGGCGTGCGGCGCGGTTTATTGGCATCACTTTTGCCCGGAAGCCACCCGCAAACTCTGGACCGCCAAACTCGAAGGCTTCGCCAAACGCAACGAGCTTTCCCAGGCGACCCCACCCAGCAGGAATACATCACGGCCTTGCAGGATTTGGTGACCGGATTTGTGACGGAAACCGGCCTCTTCCCCGAGCTGGATGCCGCGCCCGCGGGCGAATATTTATTTTACGAAATCACCAACGGCAAAGACTGGGCTGTCAGCCAGGAGGCCGATCAGTTGCTCACCGAGTTCGAGCGGCATCTCGTCAAGAAAGGCAGCGAGGCCGAATTCGCCAAGGCGCAAAAACCGCTCAAGGCCAACCCGCACAGCCATTATCAACTCGTGCGCGACTGGGTGCGCGGCTTCCTGCTCACGCGCAATGGCGAAAACAAATACCTCGAGGAAGTCGCCGCGCTGATTTTCTGCGGCCATCATCACAAACAAGCCGTCGTGAAAGCCGCCACCGCCCAGGCCATCACCGGGCTGCAGGGCGCGCACGATGCGGTGCAGGAAGGTGGTTACGCGTTCGACTATCTTTCGTTTCAGGAAAAGCTCGGAACCTTCGCGCGCGAATCGGTGCCGCGCTTCGAGCAGTATCAGGAGTTGAAACAAAAACTCATCGAGGACGAAAAAGAAGCACTGCGCCTGCACGAATTTGAGCCGCGAGTGCTGTCGTCCTTTGTGCGCAACCAATTGGTCGATACCGTTTACCTGCCGATCGTGGGCGACAATCTTGCCAAGCAAATCGGCGTCACCGGCGAAGGCAAGCGCACGGATCTAATGGGCCTGTTGCTGCTGATCTCCCCGCCGGGCTACGGCAAAACCACCCTGATGGAATATCTCGCCAATCGGATGGGGCTGATTTTTATGAAGATCAATGGCCCTGCGCTGGGCCACGAGGTTTCGTCCTTGGATCCGGAGGATGCCCCCAACGCCGGTGCGCGTGCGGAGGTCAACAAACTCAACCTCGCGCTGGAGATGGGCGACAACGTGATGATCTACGTGGACGACATCCAGCACTGCAACCCCGAGTTTCTGCAAAAGTTCATCTCCCTTTGTGACGCCCAGCGCAAGATTGAGGGCGTTTGGCGCGGTCGCCCCAAGACCTACGACATGCGCGGGCGGCGCGTGGTGGTGGTGATGGCGGGCAATCCGTACACCGAGAGCGGCGAAAAATTTCGCATCCCGGATATGCTCGCCAACCGCGCCGACACTTACAATCTCGGCGACGACATGAAAGGCCGCGAGGACGCGTTCAACGGCAGTTACATCGAGAACGCCATCACCTCCAACCCCGTTTTGCAACCGCTGGCCAAGGCGGCGCAGAAGGATATTCAGGCATTTATTCGGATGGCCGAGACTGACCAGCGCGAGGGCATCGAATTGCAGGGAAATTATTCTGCGAACGAAACCGAGGAATTACTGAACGTCCTCAAAAAACTCACCGTGCTGCGCGATGTGGTGTTGAAGGTGAACCAGCTGTACATCGAGAGCGCCGGGCAGGCGGACGAGTTCCGCACCGAACCAGCCTTCAAGATGCAGGGCTCGTATCGCAACATGAATCGCCTCGCCGAAAAGGTGCTGCCGATTATGAACGATCAGGAGTTGATGGATCTCGTGCTCGACCATTACAAGGGCGAAAGCCAAACGCTCACCACCGGCGCCGAGGCGAACTTCCTGAAGTTCAAACAACTCATCGGCGTGATGACCGACGAAGAGGAAGCGCGCTGGGAGGACATCAAAAAAACATTCGGCCGAAATCAATTTTTACAGGGCGGTGACCAGGGCGATCCGGTCAGCCGAGTGGTCAGCCAGTTGTCGCTCTTCACCGGCGGGCTCGATTCAATTCAGGGTACGCTCAAGGAAGAACTCTCCAAGCCGCGCACCACCCAGCTCGACCTTGGTGGCATGGGCGAGAGCATCGAAAGCCTGCGCGACACCATCGCCCAACATCTTTCCAGTCAACAACCGGCCACATCCGGCGAAGGCGCGGCGGCGGACGGTGTGACCAACGAAAATCTAACCGCCCTGCGCGGCGCGTTCGAGAAATACCTTGAACAAGCCGGAACCGCCAACGTTGATTCAGGAAAAAACCAACAGGCCCTTGCCGAACGCCAACAGGCGATGATGGAGTTTATCGAGCAAAGCAACGCCACGCTAGCCGAGGCCATCACGGATTCCCAATCCCAATCTCAAGCGAACCAAATGCAGGCGGCGCTGTCGAACATCGGCGTGCTCTTCGCCAATTATCAGGAACGCCACCGCGAACTGCGCGAACGCCTCGACGCCGCCCAACCCACCGAAGTGGTCGTGGATGTCAGCCAGGATATGGTGCAGGACAGCGACGCCCTCATCCAACAACTCCTCGCGCAATTGCAGGAAGCCCAGCAGCAGGAGTCGCCCACGGATGGCGAAGGGTAGGGACACGCTGCGCGTGTCCTACCAAATCACTTGCTCCCCGGAAACGAAATATCCGGAAAACTCGTCCACTTGTCATCCTCCGGATCCCGCGCGGAGGCAGATACTTGCGGCGCGGTGAACGACTCCGCTTCTTCAACAACTTCCATATCCGCTTCATCAGTTTCCGGCTGAGGCAATGGCTCGGGTTCCGCTGTTTCAACTTCCTCTTCTTCCACCTCCGCAAACGAACTGCGCGGGAATGACGAGCTGCCACTAGTAAATGAACTGCTGCTCGTAAACGGGCTGGAAAAAATGGTCTCCTTTTCCGGGGCCGCCGTGGGTGTCAGCGTCACATTGCTGTTATCCTCCCACAACACGTGCACCGCCGGCACCACGCCCACCTCAATGTGCACCTCGTGAAAAGTCAGCCGCCGCAAATGCACTTTGTCCTCCAACGCCTCGGCCTTGAAGAGCGACTTCAGCATCGTGGTCAGCAGCTTGTTGTCCGCATGTTGCTTGAGCAGGCGTTCCTGTTTGCTCTCGCTGATTTCCGATTCGCGCCGAAGCACGCTTACCACCTTGGGGTTGAAGCCCATCTCCAGCTTCACCGCGTGCAACTGGTAGCCCGCCTCCTTGAAGACCCGCTCGGCGTCCTGGATTTTCTCAAGGCTCTCCATCATCTTCTCCTCGCTGTCCGCCTTGAGGTCGTCCACCGTACTTTCCACGTCACTTCGGATCTCGCGAATCGTCTCCGCGCCTTCCTCCACCATCGCGCGAATTTCCTCCGCCTTGGTCTTGTAGTGTTCGACTTTTGATTTCAGGTTTTTAATAAACTTGGCCATTTGATTGCCTTCGGTTGTGTCTTGGTTGACAGTTTTAGTCGTCGCGTGGGTGGCAAAATTCTACGAAATAAATCCCAATCGGGAAACCTTTTTCGTTGGCGAAAACCGGATCACGCGCTAAACTATCCATCCCAGCGCCAAACGCCCCAATTTATCAAAACGGGGGAAAAATCTGCTATGAAAGATCACGAGGTCAAGGCCCTCTTCCAATCGACGCTGGAGGATTTCCAGCTATCCCGCAGTGAACGCAGCGAAGTGCGCGCGCTCACCGATTCCATCAACGGCAGCGAGCAACGCCGCGCCCTTTACCGCAGCATGGCATTCGATGCCGCGCGCGAGGCGCTCGCCAGCGCCAATGCCGGCCAGCGTCATCAGGTTTTGGAGTGGCTGGAAAATACCGTCAAAACTTTGCACCCCGCCGAGAATCTCCCCAACACCGGCAAGGCGGAGGCGGCTTCGGCATTCTTCAGCCCGGACGACAATTGCGTGGGCAAGATCATCGATTGCTTTGCGCAAGCGCGCGCCTCGGTCGACATCTGTGTCTTCACCATCACCGACAACCGCATCGCCGACGCCATCGAAAAAGCCCATCGCCGCCGCGTGCAAATCCGCGTGATCAGCGATGACGACAAGGCGATGGACGCCGGCTCGGACATCGAACGCCTCGAACGCAATGGTATCGCCGTGCGCGTGGATCGGTCCGAGCATCACATGCATCATAAATTTGCAATCTTCGACAAAACCAAACTGCTCACCGGCAGTTACAACTGGACCCGATCCGCCTCACTGCACAACGACGAGAATTTTCTCATCACCGGCGATCCCGAGTTGATCAAAGCCTTCACCCGGATGTTCGACAAACTCTGGCGAAATTTCAGTTAACACCTGTGGCCAAACCCCGTCATCAACCCCGCGGCAACGCGCCCCGCAAAAGAGCAAGCGACGTGAAGTTGCGGCTGCGCTTGCCCACCGATGGCTCGGTAGATCTCGAAAAACTCCGCATCGCACTCGAGGCGCAGTTGCAAAAAAACCGCCAACCCGTCGTGGAGGAACCCGTCGTTGCGGAGCCGGTCGTCATCCAGCCCGAGCCGCAGCCCCAACCCAAAGTCGCCACCGAACCCTCCGCCGCGTGGGTGTGGGTGAAAGCCCGTCCATTTTTCCTCACTGCAATCGCCTCCGCGCTGCTTTCATTCGTGACCGGTATCGTGCTCATCGCGCGCGAGGCCACAAAATCCGGCACGCCCCCGGGCGCGGTCGGTTGGATTTTTGTTTTTGGTTTGCTAGCGCTCATCACCAGCTTCGTCTTCGTCATCAAACGCGAACGCAAAACAATCGCGCCCACTGACACCCAAACTACTTCCGTGTGGGATTGGATAAAGCAGCACAAAAAAATCCTCATCGGCACCGGCCTCGGCGTGGCCACGCTGGTGGTGCTTGGCCTTTGGATCGCCGCCTTTGCCCAATCCGGCGGCAGCGATTCCAAGCCCGAGGAAATCGCCAAGGGCACCACGCCTCCGAAAGTTATCACGCCGCCCATCACACCGAAGCCGCCTGTCACCCCTTCGGAACCCGCCGAACCGGCTGGCGAAACCGTGAGCACTTTCAAACCCGCTGAAGGTTTTATGGGGCGCCTGATGGTGGTGTTCTCCATCGGGTGCGCGTTCGCCCTCGGCGGTTTGCAACTGCGCCGGGTGGAGGATTCATTATTCCCAACGCCTGAAGCCAAAGCCGCCGCCGCCCAAACCGGCTACTTCGATTTCTGGCACGGCTTCCGCCATTTCCTCGCCGCCCAAGGCGGCTTCGTGCTGGTCGCCGCCGCCACGGGCGCGCTGTGGTTGATTTGGGATACCACCAGATACGATTTTGATTTACCCGGCGGGGGCATCGCTACTTATTCAGCGTGGAATGCCGTGCCATGGATGCTTGCGGGCACGGGCTTGGCCGGCTTGGGAATCATGGTATTGGGCGCGGCGGGTGTGAATCTCATGCCCACGTTGGATCGTAAGATACACTCAACCGCCGGAGGGTCCGCAGCGATGCGTTTTGCCCTGCGCAAAATTTGGCACATCGTCTTGATGGGTTTAATTTTCGGTGCTGTTGTTTCTGTTTCATTCGTGGAGCCCATCCGTTTTTGGTGGGATCTTTGGCTCAAATGGTCGCTCGGCATCGGCATGGTCGTGGCGCTTTTCTGGAATGGCGCGAAGCTCATCCCCAAGGAAAAAGAAATCAAGCCGCTGCCCCGCACGCGCCCCGGCCAATTCCGCGCGCTGCCTTTTTACAACCTGCCGCTACTCACCGCCGCCACGCTGCTTGCCGCCGTGTGCGTGATGATTCTCTGGCAAGTCCATTGGCTGCAACTCTGGTGGATCGCTCCTCTCACCGGCCTCGGCGTCACCGTTGCGCTGGCGGCATTGCGGAGCATCCCGCGTTTGCTGCGCCATTGGGTTGAGATTTTATTTTTCCCATCCATCGTCGCCTTCATTTGTGATTGGTTTGTTTGGCCGGGAGATTTCTGGCCCGTCCTAGGCGTGTTGGCCGGTCTGTTTGCCCTCGGCAATTGCCTCACCGAAAACCGCAAAACCGTCAGCGGCTGGCTGCTCATCATCCCGCCCAGCCGCCGCGAATATCAGCCCGTCCTCAACCCCACGAAATCCGGCCTCCAAGTCCGCTGGGGCAGCCTGCTCCTTGTCGTATCCGCAATCCTGCTCCTCCTTGTTTCAGCTGCCAGGTGGGCATGGATCGGTTCACCGGAAGCGCAGCCCGAAACTCAACCGACAATGAGCTCTTTCTGATTTCCCGCCGATGCCCATCGAATACTCTTGCGGTTATCGGCTTCTAACAGGAGAATTTTTCAGTATGAATTTGCGAATTCATCATTGGCTGCAGGTTTTGTTGCTTTCCGTTTCCGTAACCGCCGCGCCGAAGGTTTCCCAGCACGATGCCATCCCTGTGCTGTTGCGCCGGTGCGTGATGTGCCACGGGCAGGACGCGCGCGAAGGTGGGCTCGACCTCCGGACCAAGTCCGCCATGCTCAAGGGCAAGGCGTTCGTTTCCGGAAAGCCGGATGAAAGCTTGATGATTCGACGCATCGTTTCCCGGCAATGTCCACCGGACAAAAATATCAGCATGGCCGGCATCGAGCGAATGGCACAGCGCGAATTGCAAACTCTTCGCGAATGGATCACCGCCGGAGCTCCCGAAGTGCGGCAAACGCTGAAGCCGGTGAAATTAAAGCCCGATGCGCGTGATCATTGGGCATTCAAAGCCCCCAAGCGACCGGCCGTCCCCGAAATTGCCGATCACCTACCGCAAATACGAAATCCCATTGATGCGTTTTTATTGAGAAAACTGGCCGTTGAGAAACTGAGTTATTCGCCCGAGGCATCGAGGCTCACATTATTGCGCCGGATCACTTTCGATCTCACCGGCCTTCCGCCCACGCCGGAGGAGATGGCGGCATTCGAGAAAGACAACCGCCCCACGGCCTTTGCAAGCGTAGTGGATCGGTTGCTTGCCTCGCCCGCGTACGGCGTGCGCTGGGGGCGGCATTGGCTGGATCTCGCCGGCTATTCCGATTCCGAGGGAAAACGCAACGCCGACATGATTCGCGAGTACGCGTGGAAATATCGCGACTACGTCATCAATGCATTCAACGCCGACAAGCCGTATAATGATTTTCTGGTCGAACAAATCGCCGGCGACGAGCTGGTGGATTATTCCAATCCCGATGCGATCGACACAAACATCATTGAGAAACTCGTCGCCACCGGTTTCCTGCGCATGGCACCCGACGGCACCAGTGCCAACCCCGTCAATCGCGTCGAGGATCGAATCGAAGTGATCAGCGATGAGCTGCAGATTCTTGCCGGTGGCGTGTTGGGCCTCACGATGAAGTGCGCCAAGTGCCACGATCACAAATACGATCCCATCAGCCAGCGCGATTACTATTCCTTCGCCGCTATTTTCAAGGCCGCCTATGACGAGTACAACTGGCTCACCCCGCAGCCCTTCCGTAACCAATGGGCCGGCAGCACGCGCCGGCATCTCGAGGTGATGTTGCCGGAGAAACGCAGGCAATTGGAGAATCGCAACGCCAAGCTGGACGTGGAAATCAAGTCGCTGGAAAAACAGCGCAAGGATGAGAAAGACAAAAAGAAAAAGACCGAGCTGAAAAAGAAAATCGATGAACTGAAGGTCAGGAAAGACGAACAGCCGCTCATCCGCGCACTCTGGGATCGAGGCGAAGGATCCCCCACCTACGTGAACCTGCGCGGCAACCTCGGCAGCCCCGGGCCGTTGGTCAGCCCATCCATTCCAGCCGTTTTCACAAGCAAACCGTTCCAGCCCGCCAAGACTATTGGCACAAACAAAACCGGCAATCGACTCGCCCTTGCGCGCTGGATCACACAGCCGAATCATCCGCTGACCGCCCGTGTTTGGGTGAACCGCGTTTGGAAACATCACTTCGGCCGCGGCATCGTCCATAGCCTCGACAATTTTGGAAAACTCGGCACACCACCCACCCATCCTGAATTGCTCGATTGGCTCGCCGTTGAATTGGTCGAAAACAATTGGAGTACCAAACATCTCCACCGCCTCATTTGCACAAGCACCGCTTACCGGCAGGCCTCGGTGAACACCGGGCCGGCCACGCGGCTGGATCCGGAGAATCATCTGCTTACCCGCATGCCCATGCGCCGGCTGGATGCAGAAGAGCTGCACGATGGATTGCTGGCCATCACCGGCCGCTTGAACACGCGCCTCGGCGGAGTGCCAGATGACGTGCAGGTGCGCGACGGAGGTTATGTCACGGGCAAGCCAGATCAAGGCACGTGGCGCCGGAGCGTCTTTATCCGTCAACGCCGCAAGCACATGATGACGCTGCTCGAGACCTTCGATTTGCCGGCCATGAATCCCAGCTGCGTCACGCGCATCAACTCCACCGTGGTGCAGCAGCCGCTTTTCTTGCTGCACGACAAGGTGGTGCACGACCTCACCCGCAAGCTGGCCGCGGAACTGCAAAAGGACGCGCAGGGACTGGAGCCGCTCGTGAAGCGGGCGTTCCAGCGCATTGTCAACCGGCCGCCGACCCCGGCGGAATTGAAACAAACCGTGGCGGCCATGAAACAACTGGAGGCCGAATACACTGCGGCCAAAATCACCGGTCAACGCAACAAGGCCATCGCCGAAGTGTGCCACGCGCTCTTCAACAGCGCAGCGTTTTTGTACATTGATTAATATGAACCCGACCTCCATCAATCGACGGCAGTTTTTCGACAACGTGCAGGACGGCATGTATGGCTTGGCGTTGGCCTCGCTGTTGTCGCGCGACCTGTACGGCACCCAGCCGCATCACCGGCCGGCCTTGCCCATGGACACCCGGCCGCGCCAGCCGCATTTTGCGCCGCGGGCCAAGGCGGTGATCCAGTTTTGCATGCAGGGTGGGCCGTCGCAGGTGGACCTGTTTGACCCCAAGCCGGCGCTGGAAAAGCATCACGGCCAGGATGCGCCCGAGGAATTCACCAAGGTGGCGCCCGCTGGTCGCAGCATGAAGGGGCAGCTCATGCGCAGCCCTTTCAAGTTTGCAAAGTACGGCCAAAGCGGCGCGTGGGTCAGCAATCTGCTGCCGGAAACAGCCAAGGAAATGGATCACATCGCAATCATCCGCTCGATGTTCAACGTGCACGAAAACCACGAGCCGGCCTGCTACAAATGGCAAAGCGGTGAGACCTTTCCCGGTCACCCGACCTTGGGTTCGTGGGTCACGTACGGTCTCGGCAGTGAAAACCAAAACCTGCCAGCCTACGTGGTGCTGGCCGACCCGCAAAACCGGCTGCCGGTCAATGGTGTGGAAAACTGGATGAGCGGATATTTGCCGCCGTTGTTTCAGGGCACATCCATCAAGAGTGAAGGCACACCGATGCTGCATCTTAAGGCGGACTACGAGGAACCCGCGGGCATCACCGCTGCAAAGCGCCAACTCATCAACGCGCTCGACCGTATGCACAAGGCACGGCGGCCCAATCAGCCTGTGCTCGATTCGCGTATTGCCAATTACCAGATGGCCGCGCGCATGCAGGTGGAGGCCACCGAGGCGCTGGATGTCTCACGCGAAACCGAGGCCACGCGCAAGCTGTACGGGATCGATCAACCCGCCACGCAATTG
>CAZJRV010000067.1:0-12953 GCA_964548235.1 uncultured Verrucomicrobiota bacterium | reverse complement strand
TAATTATTATTCACCGCATTCACGGGCAATTTGGGTTTTTTTTATTGGTTGGGGGTGTTCTCCGTGGGGGCCGCGGCGGTTTCGGAGAAACCGCCCTACCATCACTTCAGCAGGCGGGGGTTCTTTTCAATCATTTCCTTGACCATGGCTTCGGCTTTGGCGAGTTGTTCGGGGGTCAAGCCCTTCTTGAGGGTTTCTTTGCCCTGCTTGGATTGCTCATCGCCATGGGTTGCGGCTATGTGGGTCCACGCATAGGCTTTCAAGATGTCTTTCTCAATACCAAATTGGCCCGCATAATAAATATTCGCAAGACGCCACTGTGCTTTGGCGTCTCCATTTTCTGCAGCTTGTTGCAGCAATTTAAATCCTTTGCCTACGTCCTTGCCTATTCCAAAACGCCCAGCCAGATATAATTGCGCAAGCATATGTTGAGCTTTTGGTTCCTCTTGCGCGGCTGCGGTGCGAATCAGGCTAATTCCGGTTTCAATGTCTTTCTCTACTCCAGCTTGACCTAACAACAATACTGCACCAAGGGTGGATCGCGCCATTGAAAATCCTTGTTTTGCTGAGGCGCGCATCAGTACAAGGCCCTTATCTGTGTCCTTTTCCACACCAAAAGCTAATGACGTTTCCTCGAATATGTAAGCGGCTCCAAGAATATACATTCCACCGGGACTTCTTAGCTCGACAGACTCCTGAAGAAGTTGAAGCCCTTTTGCCACGTTTTTCTTCACACCCAGCTTGCCCTCTATCTGCAACAACCCAATAGCTGCCTTGGCGTCTAGTAAGTTTTGGTCCGCGGCTTTGCGAAGCCACATCAGCGCCTCCTTTTCATCTTTCTTCACTCCCCTCCCACCTAGGTACCTGCCACCAATCTCACCCTGTGCTTCAGGCAAATCTTGCTTTGCTGCTTTCAGCATCCATTGGAATCCTTCTTTCTCATTTCTGTTCACTCCCCTTCCTCGTGCATACATTGCGCCTAAACAATACTGGGCATAGGCATTTCCTTGTTTGGCCAAGGCGAGCAATCCGGGCGCGGCTTTTTTGTACAGCATTTCAGCTTTTGCCGTGTCTTGTGGGATGCCCACTCCGGCGAAGTGGGCAGAAGCAACGTGATATTTAGCGATAGGGTTGCCTTGTTTGGCTGAAAGGGATGCCCACTTATAGGCTTCGATTTTGTCCACCTTCACCCCTTTTCCCCAGACGTAAAAGTTTGCCAACCGAACCTGAGCCTCGGCATTGCCTTTCTCCGCCAAAGCCTTGAGTGCTTTGAAATCCTTGGGCAAGGGCTTGTCCTTGTCCGCGCCAAGTGTGGGCATGACCAGAATGAGGCTTAGTAGATAAGGGGAGAATTTCTGCATGCCCAGATTCAAACAAACTAAATGGCGGGCGTAAATAGTTTTTACCCCCGAATGATGCAAAACGCAGGTAGGGCGGTTTCTTCGAAACCGCCAAGGTTAAAGGCGCGCTCGGAGAGCACGCCCTACCTTATCACTCCCTTTTCGGCTGGAGCAGCCTCACCTGCGCGCGCGTATTGTACCGCGAACACGATCGCCGCAGTAAATATTGCCCCGGATGCGATTGTGTTGCGCAGGAACATGATGGCGGGTGGGAAGCCCGGTTTGCCTACGGTGAAGGATTGGATCCATCCGGCCACGGTCTTGGCATAAACGGGATCGCCCAGCCACACCAGCGTGTTGCTGCCGAAGAAGAACGCGCACGCGCCCAGCACACCGCCACCGATGAGCACGGATGGCGATCGTTTTTCGCCCAGTCGCCAACCAAGGCCGATGAGCAGGAGATAGAGCGCGTATGAGCCGATCATGCCGATCGAGAACACCGAGTAGCCCATCGGCCGATACACGAAATAGTTCATCACCACATCGCTCACGAATAGCAAGCCAATGGGCACGAGCCACGCGCGCCAGCCTTGGAAGAATACTCCCGCACAAAAGCAAATGGCATACACTGGGCTGAAGTTCCACGGCAACAACCCCGGCCATCGCATGGCGGTGAACAGCACCAGCAGAGCGAGCAGCCAGAGAATGTGTCGCGGTTGATTCATTGTTGCACGCCAAGAAGTTTTAGCTGGCCCGCCTTGTCCTCGGCCAGATAAATCCAATGCTCGGTTGCGGTCGAGCAGCTCATGCCCACGCTCAGGTAATCGCCGCGCCACGAGATTTCCTTGAGTTTTACGTTGGTGGCCTGAGTGAGTTGTTGGGCGAATTGCAGGAGTTGCTGGCGAGCCATGGGCGGGGAGTCGGCGCTGAGATGGGCGGAAAGGTGGTTGGTGGATTCCGTCAATTGTTCGATGATTGCCAGTGCGGCCTTGGCCTCTGCGGAGTCCAGCGCCACGTCGCGGTCGGCAAATTCATTACCCTTTGGCCGCGTGAACAGCGTCACGCCCACGGCTACTACGGCGACGACAATGATGATGAGTTGCGTTCGATTCATCGGCCCAATTATTTCTCCAGCTTGAAATGTTTGTCATCCAGACCGCAGATGTAGCCAAGGTTATGGCGGTTCACGGGCCATTGGTCGTAGGGCAGCAGAGCGTCCACATGGCCGTCACCCCACAAGATCGTGCAGCGGCCTTGGTGGCGAAAGTGGGCGTAAGCAGTTTCCCAGCCGGGCCAGGCGCGGGCATGCGAGGGTGGGGTCCAAAACCAGTTTTCCTCCAGCGGGCCCATCCAGTTGCGGGCAGAATCGCCAAAGAGCACCGTCTCAACCGGGCGCTGGAGTTCGGTGGTGTCCACCCCGCGCCAGGTGTAGCTGTAATTGGCGTCCCACCAGTTTCCGTTCTGCTCCAGGTTGTTGAGGTAATGATAATTGTAGCCATAGCTGCACGTGTGGCCTTTGGCGCGGCGACTGTACGAGCGGAAACCGGGATCCTTCCAAACGCGCGCGGCGTTGTCCACGTAGGGGCTGAGAAATCCACCGGCAAAATCCACGGCCTTGCCGGGGCCAAGATGACGCCCAAAAAACTGGATGCCCGTGGAATCAGCCACGCCGGCCAATTCGCCATCGTTGTCGTCCTCAAACATCGTCGAGGCCTGACCGATTTGGAGCAGATTATTTCGGTTTTGCGCCGTCATCCCGCGTTGTTTGGCCTTGGCCAGCGTGGGCAACAAGAGGCTCGCAAGGATGCCAATGATGGCAATGACCACGAGTAGTTCGATCAAAGTGAATGCGTTTATTTGTTCGCGTTTCATTCTTCGTCGTATCCCAAGTGCGGCCGGAGCCATTTTTCGGCTTCAGTTTTGGAAATGTTTTTGCGGGCAGAATAATCTGCCACTTGGTCTTCGCCAATGCGGCCGAGGTTGAAATATTTTGCATCCGAGTGGTTCAGATAAAATCCACTCACGCTCGAGGGCGGCTTCATTGCGAAACTCGTGGTGAGCGTGGCACCGGTGTGGGCTTCTGCCTCGAGCAATTTCCAAAGTGTGGCTTTTTCGCTGTGGTCGGGGCACGAAGGATATCCCGCCGCCGGGCGAATGCCGCGGTACTTTTCTTTGATCAAAAACTTGGCCTGTTCTTCGTTGAGTTTGGTTTCTGCCAAAAATCCTTCGTCCAAATCAATGCCGCATTGGTGCCGCATTGTTTTGTGCAGGTATTCCGCCGAAGCTTCCGCCAGCCGATCACCGAGCGATTGCACGATGATGGCGGTGTAATCATCACCCGCATCACGAAAGGTGGCGGCGTATTCTTCAACCTCCCGGCCCAGGGTGACGGCGAATCCGCCA
Source organism: uncultured Verrucomicrobiota bacterium (assembly GCA_964548235.1). Classification (GTDB taxonomy): domain Bacteria; phylum Verrucomicrobiota; class Verrucomicrobiia; order Limisphaerales; family UBA1100; genus JACNJL01. The sequence goes on along the minus strand of CAZJRV010000067.1, from coordinate 9,210 downwards.
AAGTAATCGATACGGCCGCTGTCCTTCGGCGCGATGTTATCAGAAAGACTCCGGCAGATCTGGCCTTCTTTTTTCAGGCGTTGTTGGCGCAGGAAATGGAATGTGGCCAGTTGTTCCGAGCGCGAATCATCAGTGTAAATTTCCACATCATCGCCCACAGAATTGGCCGGCCAGAAACCGGCCACCGCCCGCGCGGTGAACCGCTGGTTGGCAATAATGTCTTCCAACATTTTTTTGCCATCGGCGAACAGTTTCTTCGCTTCCTTGCCTTCTTCGGGTTTGTTGAAAATCGTCGGATACACGCCGTGCAATTGCCACGCCCAGAAAAAGGGTGACCAGTCAACGTACGTGGCCAGTACGTCCAGAGGGATGGATTCAAAAATTTGCAGGCCGAGGTTTTCCGGTTTTCGGATTTCCTCGTTTTCCCAGTCGCAGGACGGTGCCGCGGCACGGGCTTGGGCGAGTGGCACGATGTCTTTTCGGCCATCATCACCACTGGCGAATTTTTCGCGCAGGCGTTCGTGTTCCGATTCATTTTCCTGCTGAAAATTTTCGCATCGTTCTTTGCTCAACAAATCGTTGCAGACACCCACTACCAATGAGGCATCGAGCACGTGGCAGATGATGCCCTCGTACGCGGGCGCAATTTTCACTGCCGTGTGCATTTTGCTGGTGGTCGCGCCACCGATGAGCAGCGGGAGGTTCAGGCCGCGTCGTTGCATTTCCTTGGCGTTGGAAATCATCTCATCCAGCGAAGGCGTGATGAGCCCGCTGAACCCGATGACATCTGCCTTGTGTTCTTCGGCGGCCTTGAGGATGGCATCGCAATCCACCATCACGCCTAGATCCACCACTTTGTAGCCGTTGCAGCCGAGCACCACGCCGACAATGTTTTTGCCAATGTCGTGTACGTCGCCTTTTACCGTGGCGAGCACGATGGTTCCCGCGGAAGCATCTTCCCCCGATTCCTTTTCCGCCTCCATAAAGGGCGTGAGATATGCAACGGCTTTTTTCATCACGCGTGCGCTTTTCACCACCTGCGGCAGGAACATTTTGCCTGCTCCGAACAGTTCGCCGACAATTTTCATCCCGTCCATCAACGGGCCTTCGATCACTTCCAGGGGCCGGGCGAATCGTTGCCGGGCCTCCTCGGTGTCCTCCTCAATGAATTCCGTGATGCCATTGACCAGTGCGTGGCTCAGGCGGTTGGCGACGGATTCTTCGCGCCATTTTTGGTCTGCGGCGGCTCGCTCCTTTTTTACGCCCTTAAATTGCTCGGCAAAATCAATAAGCCGATCAGTCGCATCGGGCCGGCGATTGAGCAGCACGTCCTCCACGTGCTCGAGCAGTTCCGGTTCAATTTGCTCGTACACCTCCAGCATCCCGGCATTTACGATGCCCATATCGAGGCCGGCCTCCACTGCGTGAAACAAAAACGCCGAGTGCATCGCCTCGCGCACAGTGTTGTTGCCGCGAAATGAAAATGAAATATTGCTGACGCCGCCGCTGGTGTGCGCGTCGGGGCATTCGGCTTTCACACGGCGCACGCCTTCGATGAAATTCACCGCGTACTCGTTGTGCTCATCCATCCCGGTGGCGACGGTCAAAATATTGAGGTCAAAAATAATGTCCTCCGGCGCGAAATCCAGTTTCTCCGTGAGCAGTTGGTATGCCCGCTTCGCGATGGCCACCTTGTCTTCCACCGTTGCGGCCTGTCCTTTTTCGTCAAAGGCCATCACCACCACCGCCGCGCCGTAACGCTGGCACAGGGCGGCTTGGTGCAGGAACTCCTCTTCGCCGCTTTTGAGGCTGATGGAGTTGACGATGCCCTTGCCCTGCAGGCATTTCAGTCCCGTCTCCAGCACGCTCCACTTGGAACTGTCCACCATAATTGGCACGCGCGAAATATCCGGATCCGATCCCAGCAAATTCAGGAAGCGATGCATGCACGCCTCGGCATCGAGCAGGCCTTCGTCAAAGCAGATGTCGATGACGTTCGCGCCGTTCTCCACCTGTTGCCGCGCGAGCGCGAGTGCGCCCTCAAAGTCGTCCTCCTTGATGAGTTTCTTGAACTTCGGCGAGCCCATCACGTTGGTGCGTTCGCCGACCATTGCGAGTTGGCCCGGCGTATCGCCAATGGTTTGTGGTTCGAGTCCGCTGAGGCGCAGCGAAGCCTTGCGGGCTTGCGGCACGCGCGGTTTGCTCTCGGCCAACATCTCCACAATGGCCTTCAAGTGCGCCGGTGTGGTGCCGCAACAACCGCCTGCCACATTCAGCAATCCTTGCTCCGCCAAATCGTGCAATGCTTCCGCGGTATCAACGGGCCGTTCGTCATAACCCGTTTCCGCCAAGGGATTGGGCAGGCCTGCATTTGGATAACAATGCACAAACGAATCGGATTTTTGCGAAAGCTCGCGGATGTACGGCGCCATCTCCTTCGCGCCGAGCGCGCAATTGATGCCCACGGTGAAGGGCTTTGCGTGGGCGATGGAATTCCAAAACGCCTCGGTCGTCTGGCCGGAAAGCGTGCGACCGGAGGCATCGGTGATCGTCACCGAAACCATCACCGGCAACCGTTCGCCGGTCTCATCAAAAACCTGCTCAATGGCAAACAACGCCGCCTTGAGATTGAGCGTATCAAAGGTGGTTTCCGGCAGCAAAATATCCACGCCACCTTCAATGAGCCCTTCTGTCTGCTCGCGATACGTTGCCACCAAATCATCAAACGTCACCGCGCGATACGCCGGGTCATTCACATCCGGCGAAAGCGACGCCGTGCGATTGGTTGGCCCGATTGCGCCCGCTACGTAGCAGCGCCGCGAAGCGTCCTTGGCCATCACCGCCTCCACCGCCTCGCGCGCGAGCTTGGCACTGGCCACGTTTAGTTCGCGCGCCGTTTCCTCCAGCGAATAATCCGCCATCCCAATGCGCGTGGCACTGAAGGTGTTGGTTTCGATGATGTCCGAGCCGGCCTCAAGAAATGCCGTGTGAATGTCGCGGATAATCTCCGGCCGCGTGAGTGACAACAGATCGTTGTTGCCCTTCAGGTCGCCTGAATGATCCGCAAACCGCTCCCCGCGAAAATCTGCCTCCTCCAGCGCATGCCGCTGCACCATCGTGCCCATCGCGCCATCCAAAAACAGAATGCGCTCGGCCATCTGCTCCCGGAGTTCGTTGATGATGGGCGAAAGTTTCACGTCGCGGACAGCATAACTCCGACCGTGCTATCGTCAATAGTAAAATCAACATATCCGGATATGTTGATATGTTTTTGCATTGAGTCAGTCGATGGGCATCTCAATAGATTCAATTATGCACCGAAGCATAATTATGGCAGACTGGGCGGATGGAATGGATTTGCATTTGTTCAACGGTACTTCTGGTTGCGGGATTGGTCGTCATTGCGATGCGGTCAGCGTCAGGGGGAAGCGTGGCCCGGTTATCGTCGCGCGTGGATGTTCTGGAAACCCAATCGCGCGTGCAAACGCAGCAAATCGAAAGTTTGCACCAGCAACTGGACACGCCGGGAAGCTTCACCCAGCCCACTGCCCAAGCCAAGGCGGAGGAAGTAGACGTGCCGCCCGTGTTGGGAGCGGTTGAAGCAATGGCACCCCAAGTAACGGAAGAGCCAGAAAAGCCACCCGTGATACCGGAGCCCGTGCCCGTGCCGGTTTTGCCGAAAGTTGAGCCTTTGCCCAAACCACAGATGCAGCCACAACCTGCACCCCAGTCTGCCGTTGCCGAGGCACCAGCGGAAGGTTCGATCGAGTTGCAAATCGGCAAGGTCTGGCTGGTGCGCTTGGGCGTGTTGATGGTGCTCACCGGTCTGGTTTATCTCGCGCGAATGGGCTACGTGGGCATCAGCGATGCGGCGCGACCTTATGTAAATGCGTCATTAATCTATCTGGTTAGCTTCGGGATGCTCGGCGCGGGCTTGTTCTTGCATCGGCGGTTTGAGGCGTTGAAAAATTATTCGGAGGTGCTCACCGGCGGCGGAATGGCGGCGGTGTATTTTTCGACGTATGCGCTCTATTTTGTGGAGCGGCCGTACCTCGGCCTGATTGAAAGCCCGATTCTGGCTGGCGGACTGCTGGCCGCTTGGGCCATTTTCATAGTCACCGTGGCCACAAAACGGCAGTCGGAATTGATGGCGATGCTCGCCATCGCTGGTGCGTATTATGCCTCCTATGTGCCCATCATCCACGACGCCAGTGGCGGGCACGCTATGTTCACGCTGCTTTCCAACGTGGCGCTCGCCATTGCGGCCACGGTATTCGTCCTGCGCAACCGATGGGCCAATCTGCCTTTCCTCAGCCTGTCCGTCACCTTTGCCGGTTTTGCCTATTGGCGGTTTATGCATCCGGCGGGCGGCGAGGCTGGGTTTTGGAATGGGACCGGCTTTCTCACTGCATACTGGCTGGTCTTCACGGTGGCAGGACTACTTTCGCAACGCGAATCAATGAGCACCGTGCGGCGCAGCACGTTCATTTATTTCAACAACGCTGCGTATTTTTGCCTGATGACGCTCACGCTGATTGCCGTGCCGACGATGCGGGCGGATTACTGGGTGTTCCCGCTCGTCTACGGCATCGCGATGGCGGTGCTGCATGGCGTAACGCGCCGTCTGTTGCCGGAAGAAAAACGCTTGGCGGAAGTACTGCTGGCCAAAGCGGCCATCCTGATCGCTGTGGGCATTGGGCTGAACTTCGACCTCAACAACGCCTCGTGGTGCCTCGCGTTGCTGGGTCTGGCGTTTGCCGGGTTTGGTTGGGCGGTGCGTTCGGTGCAATTATTCGGTGTGGGCCAACTGGCACTTTGGGGCGCGGCGGCCTGGGTAGTTCCGCAATCGCTTTGGCCGGACAATTCCCTCACGTGGTCCATGGCACTCATCGCGCCCGTGCTGTTGCTGGCCAATGGCTGGGGGCTAAACCAACTGCAGGGCAAACTGGAGGAATATTTTGGAATCACCCTGCGCATCGCAAAGCCAATGAGCGGCGTGGCACAGGTCACGAGTATTTTGGTCGGCTTATTCATCACCATCAAGTTCGTGATGGACGACCGCCTGTTTTGGATGCTGCCTCTCATTGGCATCGCGCTCAGCGCGGGCGCATTGATGCTACGGCTCACGCCCGCGCTCATTGCCGCGCAGGCGTGGCTGGTGGTGCCGGCATTGTTCTCGCCCTTCCGGATGATAGGCGACGATGCCGACAAGGTGCTGACCTTCATCCCCGCGCTGGCCATCCTTGGGATGAGCCATTTTATGCTGCACGTGCGCACGCTCATCGAAGACGAAAACAGCCCGTATGCCAAACTGGCTAAGGCAAACACCTCCGTTTACTTCCTGTTCGGCTGGCTGTTGATGTTGGCGTGGGGTTACAGCTTTGTGCCGGCGAACTATTTGTTCGCCACTTTCACCGCTGTGGCGATGGGGCACGTGATGGCCCACGCGCGGCGCACGCGTTTTGAACGCCTGCTGGTCGCCGGCGCATTTGGGTTGCTGGGATGGATGATGTTCGGCTGGCACTGCATTGCGCATTGGCACCAGCCGGTGGCCTGGGATGGACTGGCATTTCTGCTAATGCTGGCGGCGCAGTATGTTTCGCGCAAACGGGATGCGGAAAATATCATCCCGGAATTTGTGCACGCGCTGTTCATCGTCGCGATGAACCTTGGCCTTTGGGTGTGGGCGTCGCGGATGGTGCCGGGTGATTTGGACGTGCTCACGTGGGGTCTGCTGGCGGGTATCCTGATCGGGCTGGGGCTGTACGCCGCGGAACGCACGCACCGTATCTTCGGCCTCGTGGTGATGCTGGCTGCCTCGCTGAACCTCGTTTTCCTCGCGTGGAGCAAGCTCGACGGCGTCCCTCGCATCCTTACGTTCATGGGGCTGGGCGTGATCCTTATTGTGCTTAGCGGCTTGTACCACAAATATCAGGGCAAGCTGAAAGAGTACCTGTAATTTTAGTCAAACCGCAGCACCTGCACACTCTCCCCTTCGGCCAAAACAGTTTCCGGTGGCACATCCACCAACCCGTTTGCCGCGCCCAGTGACCCCACCGCGTGCGAGGCCTGCAGGCCGGTAGCGTTCACGGTGCCTTCGGCGTCCGCGCGTACGCGTATAAAATGGCGGCGGTCGCCACGGTTGGCCAGTGGATCGGCCAATGTGCCAAAGTGCACGGGCAGTTCGAAATCATTCGCACCCTGCAATTGCAACAACGCTGGCCGCACCAAAACCAAAAACGTGACCAATGCCGAAACCGGATTGCCGGGTACTCCGAAGAGCGGCTTGTCGTTCAGGCGGCCAAACACGAAGGGCTTGCCCGGTTTGATTTTCACCCGCCAAAAATCCAATGAGCCGCCGAGTTTTTCAAACGCGGCTTTTACATAATCGTGATCGCCCACGGACACGCCGCCAGAGGTGACCACCGCATCGCATTCGGCAAAGGCGGATTGGAGTGCAGCGGTGGTGGCCTCCAACGTGTCGCGCACCAGCGGTTGCACGCGGGGCTCAGCACCGCATTGGCGGATGAGCTCGGCGAGGGCTAGTCGGTTGCTTTCGTGAATGCCGCCTGCACCCAGGTCTTCGCCCGGTTCGCGCAATTCATCACCCGTGGCCAGCACGGCCACAACAGGCTGGCGATGCACCGGCAATTTCGCCACGCCCGCGTTGCCCAGCAATTGCAGGCGCCCTGCGTGCAGGCGTTCGCCGGTGCGACCGATCACCTCGCCTTCCTTCACATCTTCACCGCGCAGGCGCACGTGCTCGAAGGGTTTCACGCCGTCGTTGATTTCGATGAGATCGCCATCCGCCCGCGTATCTTCCTGCATCACCACGGCATTGGCGCCCGGGGGAATGGGTGAGCCGGTGAAAATTCGCACGCACTCGCCTTCGCCAATTTCATTTTCAAAGGAACACCCCGCAGGCACCTCACCGATGCACCTGAGAGTGGCGCCCTTGTTGGCATCGGAGGCGCGCACGGCGTAGCCATCCATCGCGGAGTTGTCGAAGCGCGGCAGGTTCACCGTCGCACGCACCTCGCCGGCCAGCACGCGGTTGGCTGAATGCACCAGCGGGATAGTCTCCACCGGCAGCGGTGTAATGGCCTTTTGCATTTCCGCGCGGGCTTCCTCCAAGGTGTGCATTGGTTTGTGATGGCTGATTGGGGGGCAAAGGTCACGCCAATTGCGTTGAAAAAAAGAAGGGATTCGCGTAGTGTCCGCAAAATTTCTGACATGGCGGACGAGCCCCGGAAAATTCACATCACCCGCAAGGGCCAGCAATTTGGCCCGTATCCGGAGGAAATCGCCAAACAATATTTGGGGGAAGGCACGCTGCTCGAGACCGATCTGGCGTGGCACGCCGGTGCCGATGGCTGGAAACCTCTGGGCGAAGTGCTCGCCGCCGGCGAACAGGAAACCAAAACCGCCGAGCCGCCGCCCTCCGCAGCCACGCCGCCACCTGAACCCGCCGCCCCAGCTGCGGAAGGCCCGCCGCCGGATACGGCCGTGCACGTTTCCCGACAAGGCGAAAAATTTGGCCCGTACAAATACGCCACCGCGAAAGCCCATCTTGAAGGCGGCCAACTTCTGCCCACCGACAGCGCGTGGTACGAGGGAATGGATGAATGGAAACCGTTGGGTGAAATATTTGATCAAGCCATCCTGAGCGGCACCGCGCCCATTGCCGCGCCCACAGGCCAACCCGCCGGTCCGGCAACGTACAGCCCGTACGATGAGGAGTCACAAAAATCTACGCAATTCATGACGCTCGGCATTCTTGGCATCGTTGGTGTGGTGTTGCCATTGGTTGCGTTTAGCCCATTCAAGATTCAATTCCCCAATTTCGATTTGGGCGGGGCAAATGCGGAATACATCATCGCAATGATTGGCCCGTTGATCGTGGGCATCACATTGGCTGCGATGGCGAAAAGCACGCAGGATCCCGTCCGCTGTAGCGTGGGGCTCGGGTTGGCTTTGGTGTTGATCCTCATGCTGTTTTCCAACAGTGGCGCGTCGGCGTTTGGGTCAGGCTCAAGCCTCTACGGCCAACCCATTATATTTTTTCTCGGCTTCACCGCGATGTTGATGGGGTGTTACGCGCGTCACTATCGGCCATCGAATTTGCCGGCGTACATTGTCGCTGTGGTGGGCGGAGGCTTTTTGGCCCTCTCTTGCCTCGTCCCCGCATCAGGGCAGGGAGTTCCATTGATCGACGCATTTAAGGCATTCAAGGGATCGGTGATGACGGGGCTGGCCATGGTGGCCGGGATTGGCTTGAAGCTAGCCGCCGGCATCATTTGCTTTGTTACCACACGCGCAAAAGCATCCCGAGAGGTGGCTGCAAAGAGTGACTTATCAATCAAGCTCCTGATCGGCGGGATAATCCTTGCCCAAGTGATTTTGTTATTGGGCATGATCATTGATATTTTTAAACTGGGTGACGAATTTGGCACCAAAATGAGCTTGTGCGTCACCATCACTCTGGGCCTCATCAAAAACCTCGCAGGAGATGGCGGACTATACTTGGTGCCGGCGTTGGCGGGTTCCTGTTTGTTGATCGGCAGCGCGGCAAAGGCGCGTTAGCTGAATTATTTTCCAATACAAAACTGGCTGAAGATGTTGTCGAGCAATTTTTTGGTGGAGGTTTTGCCAACCACTTCTCCGACGGCGTTGCAGAGGTCCATTGCGATGAGTTCGAGCGTGGCTACGCTGCGCACAGACTGGCGAAGCTGTCGGTGAGGCCGGCGTTGGCGAAGTTTTGTTTATTGATGGGCAATGCCGCAATGCACGGCATGTCCGTGCGTTGCGCAAGGAAACGGAACTGCGGAAGGGAAGGAAAGTGGGCTATTCCAGTTTGATGAACCGGAAGACTACTGGGAGAAGCTGCCAAGGCGAATGTTGAGGCGAGCTGTTCGGAGGTCGCCATTGAAGGGCGCGATAACCGGCCGCAAAGGTGCGCGGAGATTATGGCCTGCGATGGTGACTCCGCCGCCCCCACCTTGGCCTTGGCCGCCGCCGGTATTGGATCCGCCTTGGGATCCTTGTTGATTACTTCCATTGCCGCCGCCCCCTGCGGAATTTGAACTACGCACGCCGCGTCCGTATCCATTATTCATATAGCGGGAAAGGTAGCCGCCACTAACCCGATTGGACTGACCTCCGCCGCCCGTTTGGCCGCCGCCCGTTTGGCCGCCGCCCGTTTGACCGCCG
>CAZJRV010000066.1:0-13071 GCA_964548235.1 uncultured Verrucomicrobiota bacterium | reverse complement strand
CCGCAAACTCTACAGCGACTTCGCCAATCAAAATCCCAAGTGGAATGAAATCCCCGCCAACACCGGCGACCTTTACGAATGGGACACCGACAGCACCTACATTCAGGAGCCGCCCTTCTTCACCGACTTTAGCCTCGAGCCCGGCACAATCGGCAGCATCGAGGGCGCGCGCGTACTCGGCTTGTTCGGCGACAGCGTCACCACCGATCACATCTCGCCGGCCGGCGCCATCAAGGCCGATTCGCCCGCCGGGAAATTTTTGCAGGACAACGGCGTCGAGAAAACCGACTTCAACAGCTTCGGCAGCCGCCGCGGCAACGACCGCATTATGACCCGCGGCACGTTTGGTAATGTCCGCATCAAAAACCAAATGGTCCCCGGCACCGAGGGCGGCGTCACCAAACTCAACGGCGAAACCACTAGCATCTACGAAGCCGCCGCTGCCCATCGCGAAAACGGCACCCCGCTCATCGTCCTCGCCGGCACCGAGTACGGCACCGGCTCCAGCCGTGATTGGGCCGCGAAAGGCACGCTGCTGCTTGGCGTGCGCGCCGTAGTGGCCGCCAGCTTCGAGCGCATCCACCGCAGCAACCTCGTGGGCATGGGCGTGCTCCCGTTGCAATTCAAGGACGGTGCGAGCCCGCAGAGCCTTGGCTTTGATGGAACCGAAACTTTTGATGTAGTGGGGCTTGATGAGAGCCTTCAACCCCAGAGCGAACTTGTCTTGCGCGTGACGAAAGATGGGGAAAGCAAGGACATCCCTGTTCTGTGCCGGATTGATACCCCGATTGAAGTCGACTACTACCGCCACGGTGGTATTTTGCCGTATGTCCTGCGGCAATTGGCCGGATAAGCTGGGTAGGGATTAATCTCTTAACGGGGGATTAGGAAGAGTCGCTGGAGTTTTCCAGTTTTTGTGCCAATGAAGGGTCCACAGTTTGGGGAGCTCCACGGCATCTATATGGGCATCATTAAAGACCACTAGATTCCGGGCATTGTGCCGGTCCATTGACACCCCCGCCATCATACTAGCTCTGCCTCCGTGCCAAGTTGGGGCCGGCTTGTCGGACTCTTCAGGCCAGATATCCACCCAAATTGAGTCCGACATCATAGGCGCCATGTCTGGCTGTCCTTCAGAGTCGTTTTGATACAGCCAGTCCCATTTCGAATTATCAACACGCATGTTCGGATGTTGCCATCCGTTGTAGGCATAACTGCCGGGGAATGAATTGCCGTCGTTGATTTTTGGATCATCGTTGGGCCAGTTCCATGCTACTCTAGCACTTCCCCAGGTTGGCGATGTGAGATTGGTTCCTTTCTTTTTTTCAACTGTGAACGGGCTCATTATAACCTTGTGATTGTTGTCGTTATAATTGATGGCCTTATGCATCCAAAAATTTGTCCATTGATCCCATCGTTGACCTCCTGTTGATTGTTTCCATCCGGGTCGGCCATAATAATCGGGATTTTGGCCTTCAAACATATCATCGGACCACATGCTCATAGCGAGCCGGATCTGCTTCAGGTTGTTCGCGCTCTTAGTCATCTTGACCTTGGCTTTTGCCTTGGCCAAAACAGGGAGCAGTATAGCAGCAAGAATCCCAATTATAGCGATCACTACAAGTAACTCGATCAGTGTGAAGCCGAGGCCAGGGTTTTTTATATACATTCTGTTTTGACGATACTGAAAAATTTCAGATCTGTCTCTGTTTTAATGTTAGAGGCCAAGCTTCAATCTGCGGGATAGAATAACTATTAATATTCACTGCCCCCACCAACCTAAGGTTTTTGCCGAGAAATATGGCTATTTTAGCTCCTGCGGCCGGGGAGGGAGAAGAGGGCTCGCAGGGCTTCCACCAGCACGTACGAGAATAGGAAGTAGAAGAACAGGTACACGGGGATCTTGATGGCCATTTTCAGGACGGAGGCTTTGTCGACGTATTTGCCGGCGATGGTCAGCGGCGAATCCTTGAAATAATTGACCGCGTCGCCAAGGGTTTCCTTGCCTAAATTGAGCAGTCCGGCCACGGCGCCTTCATCGGGCGCGGTGGTTGCGGTTAGGGTTGCTTCTGGCAGTGCCACGCCGGGGGGCGGGGCGACTTCGCCGTCTTCGGCAAGAATTTGCATACCGGTAAACATCAAACAAAAAACTAATGCCAACCCGTAAATGATGGGCGCGGTTTTGAGCATCGTTTTGGAGAACATCGCCATAATGCCCAGTGCCTCGTCGCCGGCGGAGTTGCCGGGGCCAATCTGGATATTCAATTGCTTCGGCTTCAGCCACAGGCGCGCGAGCGATGCGCCGAACAAATACAACACAATCCCGCCGCCAACTTTTGCCAGTACTTTCAGCCAGTTATCACTGAAGCCCTGCGTGGCATCGATGATGCCATAAATGATCCCCGCCGCACCCGCGGCAAAGCCCGCGAGCAACACCACCAGCGCCATCGCTTTCATCAGCCCGCTGCTCGACAAACGGCTGGGGGTGGATTTGATGAGTGAATCGCCGGCGTTAAACAGCACGCCGGTGAGGTAATGCAAAATCAGCACAAAGGCGATCGGCAGCACGCCCATAAAGATCAACCCCGCAATGCGAATCAGCGCCTTGGCGTCCACGCCCGGCTCGGGCTGCGGCGCGCCGGCATCGATCCATTTGGTGAGCGCATCGGCCTGCTCAGTGCTGAACTTTTCGCCTTTGCCATCGGGCGGCATCGGGTCATCGGTACTCTTCACGCGCGTAACAATTACGCTATTGCCGGCGTTGTCGCCGATCACGCTCATCAGGCCCATGACGCCTGTTTCGGCATTGTCCTCAAACGTGCTGAGATCCAGCTTGGCTTTGGCGTCCTTGCCTTTGTGGCAATCGTAGCAGCGTTCCTTCAGCAGCGGCTGGATGGTCTTGGCAAAAATGGCGGCGTCTTCGGTCTTTTTCTTTTCGGCTTCCTCATCCTCCTTGGCCTTCTCCATATTTTCGACCGCATCGCCTTCCCCGGCCTCGTCGTCGTCGGCCTTAAATTCCGCGTGGAGTCCCATCCCCAGCCAAGCCACCGCCACAATGAGCAGCGCGATGTCACCTGCCAGTTTGAAAACCTGTGAACTGGTTCCAAGAAAAAAGCTGTTGGTGGTGCCACGGAGCGCGGCCATTTTTGAATCAATGGCCGTGGCCAGAAATCCGGAGGAATAGCTGCCGTGCTGCGGACCTTCATCCGCAACGTCATCAAAATCCTCGGTGGGCGCGGCTGATGGCGGCGGCGGCGAACCCGCAGAAGGCGGTGGCGGCGCGGCTGCGCTTTGCGTGGAACTGGGCGGAGGCGGTGCGGCGGCACCGGCGGGTTTGCTGGGTGGCGGCGGGCTGGCCGAGGCGGCGGGTTTACTCGGTGGCGGCGGGCCGCCCGACTGCGTCGGTTGGCTGGCGGGCACGGTGACCTTGGCACTGCACGACGGACACGCAAATGACTGCCCGGCCGCGGCGTCGTCCACGGTCAGCTCAGTGCGGCAAGTTGGGCATGCAAATTTTAGGTCCATATCGGGGCCAATGCACCAGCGGAGGTTGCGGAAAGGCTACCGGAGTCATGACGCAAATTCAACCACCAACCGCAGGGTGGCTTGCTAATACCCGTTTGAATTATCCGCGCCTCTCACAATCGCCACGCCGCCGGAGGTGCCCAGCCGCGTGGCGCAGACCTCGATCATCGCGTGCGCATCGGCGGCGTTGCGGATGCCGCCGGCGGCTTTCACGCCGGCGAATTGGCCCACTGTCTCGCGCATCAGCTTCACGTGTTCCAATGTGGCGCCCGCACTGCCGAAGCCGGTGGAGGTTTTCACAAAATGCGCCTGCGCCTGAACGACCAGTTTGCAGGCTTGCTCGATTTGCTCATTGGATAGCAAACACGTTTCCAAAATCACTTTCACCACGCGATCATCCGCCGCCTCCACAACATCGCGAATCTCGCGCACAATAAAATCGTGATCGCCTTCGATGAAGCGGCCCACGTTCATCACCATATCAATCTCACCCGCGCCCGCATCAATCGCCGCCTCGGTCTCATAGCGCTTCACATCCGCCTCCATCGCCCCCAGCGGAAAGCCCACCACCGTGGCCACCTGCACATCGCAATCTTCCAGCAACGAATAGGCCAACTCCACGCGACTGCCATTCACACAAACCGTGGCAAAATTATGTTCCGCCGCCTCGGCGCACAACGCCTCAATCTGCGCCCGCGTGGCATCAGGCTTCAGTAGCGTGTGGTCAATATATTTGGCGAGGTCGGACAAGGATTGTTAATTCAAAAGCTCAGCCACCAGTATTTTCTCTTCCTTCAATTCATTGACCGACGCATCGATCTTGGCGCGGCTGAAATCATCGATGGCCACATCCTGCACAATGCCAAATGCGCCGTCGCGATGGGCGCACGGGAAGGACGAAATTAAGCCTTCCTCCACATCGTAACTGCCATCGGAGCAAACGCAAACACTGTGGTAATCGCCATCCGCCGTTGGCTCGGTGATGGAGCGGACGCTGCCGATGATGGCGTTCGCCGCGCTGGCCGCGCTGGAGAGGCCGCGGGCTTTGATGATCGCCGCGCCGCGTTTTTGCACGGTGCTGATGAATTCGCCCTCGAGCCAATCGCGATCGCTAATGGCATCCGTGGCGGGCGCGCCGTTGATTTGTGCGTTGGTGAAATCGGGATATTGCGTCGCCGAGTGGTTGCCCCAAATGCACATATTGGAAACGGCAGTGACGGGTACGCCCGCTTTTTGGGCGAGCTGCGTCTTGGCGCGGTTTTCGTCGAGGCGCGTCATGGCAAAGAAGCGGTCATTGGGCACGTCCGGCGCGTTGTTCATCGCGATCAGGCAGTTGGTGTTGCAGGGGTTGCCGACGACTAAAACGCGCGTGTCATCGGCCGCATTGTTTTGAATGGCTTGGCCTTGGCCGGTGAAAATCTTGCCGTTGATGCCCAGCAAATCGCCGCGCTCCATGCCGTCCTTACGCGGCACACTGCCAACGAGGAGCGACCAATTGACGCCGTTAAATCCGGTGTTCAAATCGGCAGTGGCCACCACATCGGTGAGCAGCGGAAAGGCGCAGTCATCCAGCTCCATGCATACGCCGTCCAAGGCGGGCAGGGCGGGCTCGATCTCGATGAGATTCAGCGCCACCGGCTGATCCGGCCCAAACATTTGGCCCGAGGCAATTCGGAAAACCAATGCATAACCAATCTGACCCGCCGCGCCGGTCACCGCAATTCGAATAGGAGTTTTGCTCATAAAGGGCGCGGAGTATGCCAGCGGCCCGTGCCCCGTGCAAGCGTTAGCCACTGGCCAGCCCGAACAATGACAGATACGCGTTCATCACATTGTTGGCGATGCCGAAGGGGTTGTATTCGTAAGGCGCATTCCACAGAATCATAAACACGATGAACAGCATCCAGGTTGGGTTTCCCAAGGAGTCAAGCCAACGCCGGTATGCGGGCACGAAATTTCCCAGCACCGTCGAGCCATCCAACGGCGGCACGGGCAGCAGATTGAAAATGCCCAGCGCGATATTGGTCGTGCCAAAGATTTGCAAAAACAACTGGCCATTTTTGGCGGGTCCTTCCGTCGCGCCACCGGAGGCTTTTACCCAAACCGCCAGAGCCGTGAGCGCAACAAAAGCCAAAAGAAAATTCATCACCGGTCCCGCTGCGGATACCAGTGCGTCGCCGTGCCGACTGCGGAAGTTGCGCGGATTCACCGGCATCATCCCAAACGCCATCCCAACCAGTACGAGCATCAGAATCGAAAACCCGCCCATATGCACCATGGGATCAGCCGTCATGTGGCCCATTTGGCGCGGTGTGTCATCGCCCTGCCAAATGGCCGCCCAGCCGTGGGCCAGCTCGTGTAGCACGATGGAAATGATGACAGTGACCACCACGCAGCCGAAAAACAATTGACTGGCGGGGTCAAAAAGATACTCGATAAAAAAAGTCGCAAACACGCGCGGCGAATCTAATGGACAACACAGCGATAAACCAAACCCAAAACCGCCGGGCCATAATCGACGTGGGCAGCAACTCTGTGAAGCTGCTCATCGCTGACGTGACAGACGACGTGGTGACGCCCATTTTTCATAAAGGCAAACAGACGCGGCTGGGACGGGGTGTGTTTGAGACGGGGCGGCTTGCGCCCGAGGCCATTGTCGACACCGTGCGCGCGGCGGCCGACTTCGGCGCGAAGGCATACGAGGCGGGCGCAACGAGTGTGCGCGTGCTCGCCACCAGCGCCGCGCGCGAGGCCGCCAACGCCAGTGAATTGGCGGAGGCCATCGAGGGGTTTGGGTTGGAATTGGAAATTATAGATGGCCAAACCGAAGCGGCGCTGGTGTTGCGCGGGGTGCGGAGTTTGCCGGATTTGGCCGAGGGCCCGCTGGCGATCATCGACGTGGGCGGCGGCAGCACAGAAATCCTGGTTGCCGAGGGCACCATGCTGCGGTTGCAACACAGCTTTGCCCTCGGCACCGTGCGTTGGCTCGAGGCGTTCCCCGTGAGTGACACGCCCACCGACGTCGAACGCGCCAAGTTCGCGCAGGCGCTCGATGAATTTCTCGATGAACAAGTGACGCCGAAGCTAGGCGGGTTGCCTCTGCCGAGCACGTTGATAGGCGCGGGCGGCACGCCGGTGTTTCTCGCGCGGATTTTTTTGGGGCGCGATGATTTGAGCGCGGACGAAGTTGAGGCTGTGCGGTTGTCGTTGCCCGAGGTGCAATCGCTCGCCCAACGACTTTGGAAAATGCCGCTGTTCGAACGGCGCGAGTTGGCCGGACTGTCCGCCAATCGCGCAGATGTGATTTTGTTTGGGGCTGCGATTTATGAAGCGGTGATGATGCGGTGCGGGTTTAGCAAATTGCGGCCCACGCTGCGAGGCGTACGGTATGGGGCGCTCCTCTCGTAGCGCAGATCCTACACGCACCAAAGCGCCTGGAATCCTCGGCCTTTTCGCAGCCATTGCAGACTATTAGTCTGCGATACTGCAGGTTGAAAACCTGCGCTACAATCCAAGGCGCTCGTGCTCAATGACGACGTAGCGGTCGGTCATGCCCGCGAGGTAATCGCAGATGGCGCGGTGGAGGCCTTCGCTCTCGATGCGGGCGCGGGATTGGCTGCCGAGTTCATCGGGGTGTTTCAGGAAGTAGCCAAAGAGTTCCTCCAGCAATTTCACGCCGCGCTTGTTGGGCTCGTGCACGACGGGGTTGAAGTAAAGATTCGCGTAAAGGTATTCGCGCAGCTCCAGATTGGTTTCGCGGCGCTCGGCGCTGTATTGGATGAGCGGGTTTTCCTGCAGGCGTACGGCGTCAACAGTTTGAACGCCGGATGCCTCGATGGCTGCGCCGCTGGTTTCCACGACGTCGTGTACTTGGCTGTCGATGAGGCAGCGGATGATGAAATAGCGGCGGCATTCGTCAGCCAATTCGCCGTGCTCGGTGCGCACCGCGGCATCGGCTTCGCGCCAGAGGCGGACGCTTTGTTTTAGCTCATCCTCCGAAAGCAAATCGGCATCGAGGCCGTCATCAAGGTCGTGGCTGTAGTAGGTAATCTCATCGGCGAGATTGGCGACTTGCGCCTCAAGCGAGCTGGACTTGGCGTCGAAGCCTTCGCGTTTGCTGGGGTGATCGTACGCGGTGTAATGCTTCACGAGCCCTTCGCGCGTTTCCCACGTGAGATTGAGGCCGTTGATGCCGGGATATTTCTGTTCCAACTCCTCGACGATGCGGAGGCTTTGGCGGTTGTGTTCAAAACCGCCGTGGTCGGCCATCAACTCATTGAGCGCCGCCTCGCCTTTGTGACCGAATGGCGAATGGCCGAGGTCGTGCGCCAACGCGATGGCCTCGGCGAGGTCTTCATTGAGGCCGAGCGCGCGGGAAATGTTGCGCGAGACAGCGGCGACTTCCATCGTGTGCGTGAGCCGCGTGCGCAAGTGGTCGCCCGTGCCGTTTAAAAAAACCTGCGTTTTATATTCCAAACGCCGAAACGCGCGCGAGTGGATCACGCGGTCGCGGTCGCGCTGGAAATCCGTGCGCCACTGATGCGGCTCCTCCGGATGCGCCCGCCCGCGGGACTCTGCGCTGAACTGCGCGAACGGGGCGAGCGTCTGCCGCTCGTGATCCTCGAGTTGTGCGCGGGAATAGGGCATCGCCCTTAGTTGGATAGAAATTCCCCCGCCGAGGACCCGCGCAGTTCGAGCAACCGGCAAATCACATCCTCGATGAGATTGTTCGGGCACGACGCGCCGGCGGTGATGCCGATGGTCAGTTCGCCGTCCGGCAGCCAGTCGCGCGATTCATCGACCGTTTGCGTGTGCTGGTTCCAATGGCGGATCAGCGAGGGGTCCGCCATCTCGGCAGCGTTCTTGATGAAAAAAGTTGGCAACACGCCCTCGCCCATCTCGGCGAGATGCGCGGTGTTGGAGGAATTATAACCGCCGATGACGAGCAAAAGATCCATCGGTTTTTGCAGGAGCACGCCGAGCGCGTCCTGCCGTTCCTGCGTGGCGCCGCAGATGGTATCGAAAAATCGAAAGTGCGAATCTACTTTCTTTGCGCCAAACTTCCGCTCGATGGCGGCCTTGATGCGGCGTTGCACTTCCTCGGTCTCGCCGCGCATCATCGTGGTTTGGTTCGCCACGCCCACGGCCTTCAAATGTTGGTCGGGATCGAAGCCCTCGGAAAATGCGCCCTCGAATTTTTGCAAAAACTCCGCCTTGTCGCCGCCGTTCTCGATGTATTCGCAAACATAATCCGTTTCCTCCAGCGTGAGCACGACGAGATAATGCCCGTTCTTGGAAGTCGCCTGACTGCTCGTGGCTTTGGTCTCCTCGTGATACGCCTTGCCGTGGATGATGCTCGTCACTTCCTCCTTGGCGTAATTGCGCACGCGTTTCCACACACTCATCACGTCGCCACAGGTGGTATCCACAAACTGGCATCCCTTCGCCTTGAGCTTTTCCAACGTGGCCACCTCCGTGCCGAAAGCGGGGATAATCACAATGTCATCCGCGCCAAGGTCGTCAATGTCCGCCACCTTGTTTGGACCGGAAAGAAAGCGAATCCCCATGTCCCGAATTTGGTCATTCACCTCGGGGTTGTGGATGATCTCGCCCAGAATATAAAGTGGCTTGTCCGGAAAAACCTTCAATGCTGCATACGCCAAATCAATGCAACGCTCCACCCCGTAACAAAATCCAAACTCCTTCGCCAACTTGATGGTCACGCGCGCCTCCGCACTGGAAACCTCACCCGTGGCCCGCAGGCGATCCACCAAGTCACTCCGATAATGCGTCATCACCTGCGCCTTCACCTGCTCCATCACATCCGGCCGGCGCAGGTTGATGCGCTTGGTTTTGGCTTGTGTTTGAGTTGGTGCGTCAGTGGACATCAAGGAAAGCCTCGCACGGAAATGCGATTGGGTCGAGTCGATTCCCTAGCTCACAAGCCAATTCAAAATCGCCTTTTGCACGTGCAGGCGGTTTTCGGCTTGGGTGAAGATGGTCTCGGCGTGGGCTTCTAGGGTGGGGGCGTCGATTTCCTTGCCGCGGTAGGCGGGGAGACAGTGCATGACGAGGGCGCCTTCGTTGGCGTGGGCGACGAGGGCCTCGTTGATTTGGTAACCGGCGAAGTCCTGCTCGCGTTGGGCGGCTTCGGTTTCCATTCCCATGGAGACCCACACGTCGGTGTAGAGCAGATCAGCGCCTTCGGCAGCGGCGTTGCAGTCTTCGGTTACGGTGATGTTGCCGCCGGATTCATTATTAATTTTTGCGACGAGGTCGGGGCAGGGTTGGTGGGCCTTGGGCGCGGCGATGCGGAGTTCGAAGCCGAGCTTGCCGGCGGCCCAGATCCAGCTGATGGGCACATTGCAGGCGCCATCGCCGATGAAGGTGACGATTTTGCCGGCGATCGGCCCACGGGCTTCCTGATAGGTGAAAATGTCTGTCAGGATTTGGCAGGGATGCTCGGCATCGGTCAGCGCGTTGATGGTGGGGATGCCGGAGTGCTGCGCGAAATCCTCAACATCGCTTTGGGCAAAGGTGCGGATGACGGCGCCGTGCACCATGCGGCCGAGCACGCGGGCGGTGTCCTGGATGGGTTCGCCGCGGCCGAGCTGGAGGTCGTTGGCGTTGAGAAACATCACGCCGCCGCCCAGCTCGCGGATGCCGGTCTCGAAGGACACGCGTGTGCGCGTGGAGGATTTGGTGAAAATCATAGCCCACGTTTGGCCGGCGAGCGGGTGGTGTTGGCTGTCGCCGCGCTGCGCCTTGATGACGGTGGCATTTTCCAGAATGGTCTCGATGGACGCCGTGTCCATCGCCTCGATGCTTAACAGGTGTTTCATGATGTTATGATGCTAAATCTTTGATGACGCTCTCGATGATGGCGAGGCCTTCGTCGGCGTCGGTTTTTGAAATGTTCAGCGGCGGCAACAGTCGGAACACGCGCGCGCCGGCGGGGATGATGAGCAGCCCGGCGACGTGCAGTCGCTCGACGATTTGCACGGACGCGGGCCGTTTGCTTTCGGCAAAGGCGGCGATGCCCTCGGCCAGTTCCACGCCAATCATCAGCCCGAGCCCGCGCACTTCGCGCAGCACGTTTGGATGGGCGGCGATGAGTTGGCCGATTTGTTCGGCCAAATAATTTCCAATCTCGGCGGCGTTTTGCGCGAGGCTGTCGCGTTCGATTATTTCGATAGCCTTCAACGCATGCGCGCTGACGAGCGGCGTGCCGCCGAAAGTGGTGCCGTGCGTCCCGGGACCGAGCAAATCTTGCAAGGGCGTGCTGGCCCAGATGGCGCCCATCGGCAAACCGGCGGCGAGGCTCTTGCCCATCGAACACGCATCGGGCGCGAAGTCCGCGTGCGCGGCCATGATGGTTTGCCAACCAAAAAAGTTGCCGGTGCGAAAATGGCCGCACTGAACTTCATCGAGCAGCAGCAGCAAATTACGTTCGTCGCACAGCGCGCGCAGGCCGAGGAGGTAATCTGGCGTGGCGCAGTTAACGCCGCTTTCGCCTTGGATCGGCTCGACGAGAATCGCGCCGGTGGCAGGCGAGATCGCCTCGCGTATCGCATTAAGGTCGCCGTAAGGCACGTGGCGGAAGCCTTCTACCGCGGGCGCGAAGCCTTCCTTCACTTTGGCTTGGCCCGTGGCGGCGATGCCGGCGAGTGTGCGGCCGTGGAACGAACCGAGCGTGGTGAGAATTTCAAACTGGCCATCGTTTGCGCCGTGCAGTCGCGTGAGTTTGTAAAGTGCCTCATTGGCTTCCGCGCCGCTGTTGCAGAAAAATACTTTGCCGTCGTCGCCCGCTAGCGCGACGAGTTTTTCTGCAAGCAAACCTTGCGGCTCGGTATAATATAAATTGGAAACGTGCGTGAGCTTGCCCGCTTGTTCGGCGAGCGCAGCGGCGAGCTCCGGATGGCCGTGGCCGAGGGCCGCCGTGGCGATGCCCGCGCCGAGGTCGAGGTAGCGTTTGCCCTCCGCATCAAAAACGTGGCAGCCCTCGCCGTGGGTGACGGCGATGGGGAATCGTGAGTACGTCGGGATGACGTGGGCATCGATGCGTTGCTTGATGGATATTGAGTTGCTCATTTTGATTTTACCACAGAGAGATTCAAAATTAGTAGCTCCGTGATCTCTGTGTCTCTGTGGTTAAAAAAGATATTCATTTAACAATCTCCGTCCCCACGCCTTTGTCTGTGAAAATTTCCAGCAACACCGCGTGATGAATCTGGCCATTCACAAGCGCGACTTTGTCGACGCCGGCGTTGATGGCGGCGACGGCGCTGTCGACTTTGGGGATCATTCCGCTGGCGATGATGCCGGCTTGTTTCAGCGCGTCGACCTCGGCGATGTCCAAATGCGAAATGAGCGTGGCGTCATCGGCCGGATCGCGCAACAGCCCGGGCACATCGCTCATAAACACCAGCCGCTTGGCGGCCAGCGCAATGGCCGCCTGGGCGGCGGCGACATCGGCGTTGCAGTTGTAAATTTGTCCGTCAGCATCGCGCGCGGTGGGGGAGATGACCGGCGTGATTCCTTGCGCAATGCACTCCTCGAGCGGCGCGGTGTTGACCGCGGTGACCTCGCCGACGAAGCCGTAGTCCTCGCCATCGGGCGCGTATTTTTTGCACGAGAAAATTTCTGTGCCGGCGATGCCTTTCGCCACGCCGCCGAGCGAATTGATGAGATCGACAATTTCCGGATTGATTTCCGCCGAAAGCACACGGTCAACAATCTCCACCGTCGCCGCGTCCGTGTAGCGCAGGCCGTCGGCGAACCGCGTCTCGATGCCAGCCGCCGCGAGCGCCATGTTGATGCGTTTGCCGCCGCCGTGCACGACCACCGGATTGATCTCCACTGCCTCGAGAAACACCACGTCCCGCGCCACGCCCGTGCGCACGGCCTCATCCGGGCTATCCATGAAACTGCCGCCGTACTTCACCACAAACGTCGCCCCCGCAAACCGCTGAATATACGGCAATGCCTCGAGCAAAGTGTCGGCTTTGTTGATGAGGTCCTGCATTATTTGTAGGGAGTTTTGTTGAACGAAATGCCGCCGCGCGTTTTAAGAGGAATGAGTTGATCATCCTGCAATGAGGGGTTGGAACGGAAGATTTGGGTGAAGCCTTCGGCCTCAAGTTTTAGGATTCCGCCGTGCAGCAGGATTTGCCAATGCGAGTTGGTCTCGGTTGGTTTCTTGATGGAGTCAATCTGAGGTGTGATCGGAATTATTTTTTTTGAATCAAAGTTAGCCTCAAATCCATACACCTCGTGGAAAACCAGCGTGGCCGGGGCCAGTGAAAATTCAAACGTCTTGTCGGGTTTGCTGATCCACTCGCAAATGTAATCGATGTCCAGCGACAGCTCGGTCTCGGAAGTGAAGGCGATGCCGTGAATGGGGCAGTCGTGCCAGCTTAATGCATCAAAGTCGTCCGTGGTCCAGACGGCTTGGTTGGTTTTGTTTTCGCTGGCAGTCATGATCAGCCTCCGAGCGATGCGGGATCGCTGATGTCGCCTTTGTTGAAGTCCACGTATTCCTCGGTG
>CAZJRV010000065.1:0-13108 GCA_964548235.1 uncultured Verrucomicrobiota bacterium | reverse complement strand
GCTCCATGTCCTTGCGCCGCACATGCCCCACCCCGAGCGCAAAAAGTTTTTTCGCCGGCATCACGCGAAAGGCAATTGCCCCCACTTTTTCACGCAACACCTCACAATGTTTTTCCAGAGAATACCCCTGCGGCACTTTGAGCGTTGTCCAGAGTTTATAGGTGGATCCCGGGGAGGCCGCGTCCGTGCTGCGCGTCACCACGTGGCCGGAAAATGGATCCTTCTGAAACATGTAATCAAACGCCGCATCCAGCTTGTCCTGATCCACCTCCCAAGCCACCAACGCGCCCTTGGCCAAATTAGTCGCCAGCAAGGTTTGCCGCACGCGACGAATCACACCCGCCTCCAGCATCGCCCGTACGCGCTCCAGCACCACGGCCTTATCGATGTCCGTTTGCTCCGCCACCGCGCCAAATGGATCCCGCTGAAAACCCTGCAATTGATCCTCGCTCACGGCCAGAATCCTGGCATTCACCTCATCGGCAATTTCAACTGGAATAGAATTGGAACTCACGGGCCGGAGTTGTCGCAACAAATGTCGCGGCTGGCCAACTGTTTTTTGCCCGAAGCCCAATCCATTCACCGCAAAAATTCCGCCGCCGCTGAATCGGCGAATCGAAGGCCTTTCGCATTCAGTCGAAAACTATCCTCTTCCAACACCCCATTGCCCTGCTCTACCAACGCTGCCATTTGGTCTGACCATTTCTCACGCAGATCAAATCCCGTGGTGCGCTTGAATTCCTCAAAGGGCCAACCGGCGTTCATGCGCAGGCCGAAGGCGGCCGTTTCCCCGGCGCGTTGGAAAGGCGGTAATTCTTCGGTGTGGTCGATCGCGCGCGTACCTTGCTCCAGCTGCTCGCAATAGCGTTGGGTGTTGGCGATGTTTGTGGTGCGCACGCCGCCCACATAGCCCGTGGCGCTGGGGCCGAGACCATGATAATCGCCGCCTCGCCAGTAATTAATATTGTGCCGACAGGCTTCATCTGGAATTTCAAAATCAATTTCATCGGAATGACGCGCAAAATTTGCCACCTCGTATTGATGAAATCCACGCTCACCCGCGAACTCCACTAAAGCCTCAAACATATCTGCGGCCAGTTCCTCCTGCACATCAAATTCACCGGCCTGCAGTTGCTCGTACAGCGGCGTGTCCTGTTCGTAAATCACTTCGTAACAGGAAAGATGTTCCGGCTCCAAATCGGCGGTTTCGCGCAGGGAAGCCTTCCAAACCTCCATCGTCTGCGAGGGGATGGCGAACATTAGGTCGAGGTTGATTCGCTCGAAGCCCGCCGCGCGCAGAGCATCGTATGACTTGAACACCATCTCGCGCGTGTGTACGCGCCCGAGTCGCTCCAGCAACCCGGCATCCAGCGATTGCACGCCCATTGAAATGCGATTGACGCCCGCGGCTCGCAGTAGTTTGGCCTTGTCCAGCGACAGCGTGGCGGGATTGCATTCCACCGTCCATTCCTCCGCGTCCGTGAGTCCGAGGCGATCCATCGCGGACAGCACTGTTTCCCATTGGCGCAGGTTGAGGATGGATGGCGTGCCGCCGCCGAAGAAAATGGTGCGCGGCTGCAATTCATCCGCCACCATTTCCAGTTCGCGCACGAGCGCAGCCACG
The DNA here is from genome assembly GCA_964548235.1 of uncultured Verrucomicrobiota bacterium. Classification (GTDB taxonomy): domain Bacteria; phylum Verrucomicrobiota; class Verrucomicrobiia; order Limisphaerales; family UBA1100; genus JACNJL01. The sequence continues at coordinate 11,484 of CAZJRV010000065.1, read as the reverse complement.
TAGCGATCCACAGTCTCCCCATCCGGCGCATGCGAAAAGAAAGCGCAGTAACTGCACTTGCTGGCGCAAAACGGGACGTGGCAGTAAAGGGATTCAACGGACACGGCGCATTGTTAGCAGCGCCGTTCCGCGCGGTCAATTGACACGTCCACCTCTCACCCGTAACTTGCGGCGTGTTTGAACTACACCAACCTTACCCGCCCGCGGGGGATCAACCGGAAGCCATTGCGCAGCTTTCGGCGGGGCTGGAGGATGGGCTGGCTCATCAGGTATTGCTGGGAGTAACCGGCAGCGGTAAGACGTTCACGATGGCGAATGTCATCGATAAAATCAACCGGCCGACTCTGGTGATTTCTCACAACAAAACGTTGGCGGCTCAGTTGTACGCGGAGTTCAAAACGTTTTTCCCGAAGAACGCGGTGGAGTATTTTGTGAGCTACTTCGATTATTATCAGCCCGAAGCGTACATTCCCCGCACGGATACGTTCATCGAAAAGGACTCATCGGTGAACGAGGAAATCGAGCGCATGCGCCTGTCCACGATGGGCTCACTGCTCAGCCGCCGCGATGTGGTGGTGGTGGCAAGTGTATCGTGCATCTACGGCATCAGCAGCCGCGAGGATTACGAGGCCCTGATGGTGCCGCTGGTGACAGGTCAGGAAATTTCGCGCGAACAATTGCTCTCGCGACTGGTGGACATTCAATACTCACGCAATGACATCGCCTTTGAGCGCGGACAATTTCGCGTGCGCGGCGATACGGTGGACATCCGCACTGCCAACACCGAGGACGGCGTGCGCGTGGAATTCTTTGGCGATGAAATCGAACGCATCCAGCGCTTTGATCCGCTCACTGGCGACACCATAGAAACGCTGCCCGCCACCACGATTTTCCCCGGCAAACAATTCGTCACTCAAGACGACAAAATGAAGGCCGCGATGAAAACCATCCGCGTGGAGTTGCGCGAACGCATTCAGCAATTGGAAAAGGAAAAGAAACTGCTCGAGGCACAGCGAATCAAGATGCGCACTGAGTACGACCTCGAGATGATGGAGGAACTCGGCTATTGCAGCGGCATTGAGAATTACACCCGCCACATCAGCGCCCGACCGCCCGGTTCCAAACCAAACACGTTGATCGATTTTTTCCCGAAGGACTTTCTGCTGGTAGTCGATGAAAGCCACGCGACGCTGCCGCAGATTCGCGGCATGTACGCGGGCGATCGCTCGCGCAAAACGGTGCTGGTGGAGCACGGCTTCCGCCTGCCCAGCGCGCTGGATAATCGGCCGCTGAATTTCGATGAGTTTCGCGGGCACCAACACCAAACTGTTTATGTGAGTGCCACGCCGGCTGATCTGGAACTGGACTGGGCCAAACCCAATGTGGCAGAGCAGATTGTTCGCCCCACGGGATTGGTTGATCCAGTAATTACGGTACGCCCGCTCAAGGGACAAATCGATGATCTCATCGAGGAATGCCGGCAATGCGCCGACGCCAAAGAACGCGTGCTCGTCACCACCCTCACTAAGCGCACCGCCGAGGAGTTGACTGATTATCTGCGCGAGATTGGCGTCAGCGTGCGTTACCTGCACAGCGATATCGATGCACTGGAGCGCGTGGAGATTTTGCGCGCGCTGCGTAAGGGCGACTTTGATGTGCTTGTTGGCATCAACCTCTTGCGCGAAGGCCTCGACCTGCCGGAGGTCGCGCTTGTCGCCATCCTTGATGCGGACAAGGAAGGATTCCTCCGCAGTGCGACTTCACTCATCCAAACCGCTGGCCGCGCTGCGCGTCACCTGAAAGGCCGCGTGTTGTTGTACGCCGATGAAATGACCCGAAGCATCCAGAAATTTATGGCCACCTCCGGCTATCGGCGCGAAAAGCAGCTTGAACACAATGCCGAACACGGCATCACACCCAAGAGTGTTTCGCGTGCCGTAGAGGAAAGCCTTGGCGACCGGCAGGACGCCACCGACAAGGCCACGATGCTATTGCGCGAAAGCGCCGAAAACTTCGACGTCACCGAAATGATCCGTGAACTCGAAAAGGAAATGCTCGAGGCCGCAGAGAAATTGGAGTTTGAAAAAGCCGCGCTGCTGCGGGATCAGGTAAATCAATTGAAGCGGGAGATTGATGATGCTGACTAGCCGCCGCTAATTCCTCGACAGGTCGTCCGGCGCATCGGCCATCAAGCGATTCACGCCACCCATCTCGCGCATAATGATGCGCCAAAGTTGCTCGGGCGTTTGGGCAAACACGTGCTCGATGGTAGCCGGATGCGTCACCCACGCTTTGCGTTTCATTTCGTCTTCGAGCTGGCCGGGACCCCAGCCGGAGTAGCCGGTGAAGACGCGCACCTTTTGCGTTGCGGAAAACGAACTGCCCAGCTCCACCAAATCCTCGAGAGAATGGTCGAGGCTAAGATTGGGGAACACGTTGGCGTCCGGCAAGTAATCGTCACTGTGCAAATAGCTGAGCGCGGCGGGCTGCACGGGGCCGCCCACCCAGAGATCCTGCTCTCGAATGCGCTCGGGCAAATCTTCAACCAACGCCTCGCCAACCGTGCGTTCTGCACCGCGATTAAGCACCAGCCCGAACGCGCCATCGCTGTTGTGCTGGCAGATGAGCACCACGGTCCGGTTGAAAAACGAGCCGCTCAAAGTGCCGCCATCCAGCAGCAGTTTGCCCTGCAGTGATTCGAATTCGTGATGCATGCTGGAAAAAGTTTGCAACAAGCTTGCACGCAGGGCAATCCCGTTTACACTGGGCCTATGAAAATCGCCCTCATTCTTGCCGCCGCCTTGTTCTTACTTGCCGGCTGCACCACAACCGAAACCGGCCACCGCGAATATCTGCCCGGCAAGGGCTGGGTGGATGTGAAGTGATCAGGCCAACAGCGCCTTGGCCGCAGCAATCACGCCTTCGGCACTCAACCCGTTCTTTTCATAAAGCTGATCCGCCTTGTACGCAGATTGGCCGAACTCGCCATCAATGCCCAGCGTCGTGATCTGGTGCGCGATGCCTGTGCGACTCAATGCGTGGCTGAGCTGGGCGCCCATGCCGCCGATGGATTGATGATCCTCAATGGTGACCAGTCGCCCACCCGCCGCCTGCACGGCGGCACCGATGGTTTCCACATCCACTTGATTAACAAACGGGTTATTGATCACGCACGCGCTCACGCCGTCCGCCGCCAGTTGTTTGCCAGCCTCGATGGCGCGATTGAGTAGCACGCCGCTGCCCACCAGTACCACGTCGGCGCCTTCCTGCAACACCTGCGCCTTGCCCCAATCGTAAACGGGGTTGTCCACCCAACTGAGCGGATAATTTTCGCGGCCAACAAAGAAAATATACGTCTCGCCATCTTTACCCGCGGCGCGATCGGCCTCGAATCGTTTGATGGCCTGATACATGAACGCCTCCGCCTCGTCAGGACAAGACGGCACAATCACCGTCGTGTGGGGGATGGCGCTCACGGCAGCAAGATACGTGGTGGCCTGATGGCTCGCGCCGTCGGCGGCATCCTGAAAACCAACGTGGCTGAACATTGCAATCACCGGCCCTTGGCTCAGGGCGGCCATTGTCAGCGGCAGGTTGCCCTTGGTGACGCCGAATTGGCCGAAGGTGTCCACAATGGGCACAAAGCCCACTTTGCTCATTCCCGCGCCGGTGCTGATCATATTGGCCTCGGCAATACCCACCTCAATGAAGCGGCCGGGGAACGATTTCTGATACGCGCTGATGCCCGTGGAGCCCTGCACATCCGATGAAATGGAAAATACCGGCGCACCCTCCTGCGCCGCACGAATGGCGCCCTGTGCGAGGCCGGCCTGCACTTTGCTTTTCTTGACTGCCGGCGCGGCGGATTCCGGCGCCTCAGCTTTAGCTTTCTCGGATGCCTCCCATTCGCTGCGCAATTGATCGGCCCAATCAGCAAACTCCGCAGGCACCTCGGCAGCACCAAAAATTTCCGCCAACCATTCGTTGACCAACTCGCCATTCTTCAATGGAAACCCGTGCCCGCCGGAGCTGCTCGCCTCGGTGGCGGCAATGCCCTTGCCCTTGATGGTTTTCACCCAAAGACAAACCGGCTGGACGGGATTGGCCTTCGCCTCGGCGATGCCTTGCTCGGTGGCCTGATAAACCGCTTGCAGATCGTGCCCCTCGGCTACCTCAATGATATTCCAACCAAGATGCGCCAGCGCGGCAAAGCTCGGTTGCATTGAGAATGAATCATCGGTGATGCGCCCGGAAAGCTTGGTGTCGTTGTCGGAGAGAATGAGCACGAAGGGATTCACGCGCCCTTTGGTCGCCAGGCCGGGAATGGCAGCGAGCGATTCCTTCGCCTCGCCCTCCATCATCGCGCCATCGGAAATGGTGCAGAGTGTTACGCGGTCGTTACCCGCCATTTTGTCGCCAATGGCCAGGCCCTGCGCCTGCGGCAGGCCAGAGCCCAACGGGCCGTTGCTTATCAAAATGCCTTCGGGATTCAGGTGACTTTCGCCGTGGCCGGTGAGTTTGCTTTGGATGCCACGAAAGCCACGCAGTGTCTCGTAGCTCATCCCGTCAAAGCCGTAATTGGCTCGCAAAGCGTACACGCCATTCTCCGTGTGGCCAGCGTCGTTCACAAAATGAAAAGCCTCATGCCATTGACGTCTCTCGGTGGCAAACATCAGCGCGTGCGTGGCCGCCATAATTTCTGCGAATGCCGCCGGCCCGCCCCAGTGACAAGCCGCACCGCCTACTACCGCGTGCACATTCATCAAGGCCACCGCCGCCCGTGTGGCGTTGGGATCGGCCACCGTCACCGGCTCGTCCGCGCAGTTTTGAACGGTGACAGCGTATTTGGGCGGTTCTGCCGGGGTGTCGGCCAGTCGCGCCGGGATTGAAATCGGAGTCAAGGGCGGTGCCTCCAGCGCCTTCACGTTTGCGGAATCATCTGCTCCCATAAATTTTTACCGTGTGTTTGTGCGGAATGAAAACTGGTACGCACGGCAGGACTTGAACCTGCAACCTTTGGTTCCGGAAACCACTGCTCTATCCAATTGAGCTACGCACGCGAAAGGCCTAGCGATACTGCAAGCCGCCACGATGCGCAAGCTCTCTAGTATTCCGCCTCCTCCTCGCCCTCTTCCTCGTACTGCGGGGTGAAGACCGCGATGCCGCGAAAATACGCGCTGGAGCCAGAGCCTTCCTGGCAAATGGAGACGCTGACCGGCTCCATTCCGTTCTGGCCGGCGTAACGGTTGATGGCGGCGGAGACAGACTCGACGGAGTCCCCTGTGAATCCAGCAGCTTCATTTCGCATACCGGTAATTCAGCCAAAAGCCAACGCGAACTCAACTGAAAATTATGAACACGCTTCGAATCGAACCGCCAAGCCACCAAGACACAAAGATTTTTGATAGATTCCGGCATGGCGTCTTTGCGGCTTTTCGGCTTCGCGGTTCAATTTTGTTTGCAAATTTAATGACACAAACCAAACTCGCGCCATGCAGAGCACTTCCGACTCCCCCCATTCCCGATTGTCACGCCGCCAATTTCTGAACACCACCGCGCTGGCCTCATTAGCCTTTCCGTATGTGGCCACGCGTTCGTGGGCTAAGTCACCTAATGACACGATTCGTCACGTCAGCTTTGGAGCCAATGGCATGGCCTACGCCGACCTCAATTCGATTTCAAAAGTGAGCAATGTGGAGATAGTAGCCGCGGCCGAGGTGGACCCAACCCGTGCCACGCGTTTTGCAAAGGCCTTTCCCAAAGCCAAGGTGTACACGGACTGGCGCGAGTTGCTGGCCAAGGAGGCCAAGAATTTTGATACCGCCAACGTATCCACCCCCGACCACATGCACGCGCCCATCGGCATGAGCGTAATGCAGCTGGGTAAACATCTCTATGGCCAAAAACCGCTCACGCACGATGTGTACGAAAGTCGACGCCTCGCAGAGTATGCTGCCGAGAACAAATTGGTCACGCAAATGGGCATCCAAATTCATTCGCATCAGGCTTATCGCGAGGCCGTGGAGATGGTGCACCAAGGTGCCATCGGCAAAGTCACCGAGGTGCACACGTGGAGCAGCAAGAAATGGGGTGACTCCAATCCCCGCCCGGACCGCAAGGACAAGGTGCCCACCGGCTTTAACTGGGATGCATGGTGCGGCGTGGCGCCGAAGCCCGATTACATTGCCGGCTACTATCACCCCGGCCAATGGCGCAAACGCCTCGACTACGGCACCGGCACCTTTGGTGATATGGGCTGCCATATTTATGATCCGATGTACGGTGCCGTTGGCCTCACCGCGCCGATCAGTGTCCGCAGCGAAGGCGCTGCGCCCGTGCCGGGATCGCACAGCTGGAACGTCAACGCCAAGATCCACTACGTTTACCCCGGCACAAAATACACTGCTGACAAGACCATTAACGTCACGTGGTACGACGGCAGCCAGCGGCCGGCTCCAGAGATTCAAAAACGCATCGGCCACAAGTTGCCCGGCCAAGGCTCCGTGCTCTTTGGCACCAAGGGCCACATGATCATCCCGCACATCGGCAAGGCCATCCTGTTGCCCAAAGAAAAATACGCCGACTTTACGCGACCGGAAATCGAAGGAGTCAACCACTGGGGCTCATTCATTGACGCCGCCCGCGGTGAGGGCAAAACTTCCGCCCACTTCGGCTACGCCGGACCGCTCACCGAGGCCATCCTCCTTGGCGGCATTGCCACACGTTTCCCGAAACGCACTCTAAAGTGGGACGCCAAAAAACTCGCTTTCACGAACCACGAAAAAGCCACCACCCACGTACGCCGAGACTACCGCAAAGGCTGGGAAGTGAAAGGGTTGTAAAGCAACTCATCGCTGACACTCAAATACCTGAAAGGCGCGACCGAGATGTTCCGGGTGCACGAGCGTTTGGAATTGGCGGGTGCGTTCGGAGGTCCATTCCGGGAAGACGTTTGTCTCTTGCAGGGTTTCCTCGAAGATTTTAACGAGCCATTGGGCTTGGGTTGAAACTGCCTTGCTATCAACGCCTGAGGTTTTGGCGGCAAAGCGCAATTCGGAAAGATTTACCGAGGCGGTCAAGTCCTGCTCACCAACATTAGCCAGCAAATCGTCAGCTTGGTGGTGTTGATGAAAGGCACGGAGCGTTCCGTGTGGGCGTGGAGGGTTGAAAAAATCAGCTTCCTCCAAGAAATAATCGATCGCCACGGTGCGACCCTTGCGGACGGCAAAACACACATCATTCCAAAAGGGAGCTAAGGTGGGCGCGTGGATCATCCCCGCGCCATTGGGCAATTCACTCTCGATATTCCATTTGTCACCAACCGATTCCATTCGACGCCACTCGAGTTGGCCATTGCTTTCCCCCACCCCGCATTCAATCCACGTTTGCGTTTCGGTGTCCCACTCGAATTTATTTACAGGAAACGCGTCGAGCAATTCGTTGCAAAAAAATACGCCGTAGATTGATTCTGGGATTTCTGTTGCCCACTGGATTTTTCCTGCGTGGGAGGCAAGCACTTCCTCTTGCCAATGTTGATGAATTTGCGACGGCTCTAGAATAATGAATGTGACGCGCCCGTAGATTTCCGGCTGCCAATCGCGGAGGTACCCAAGAATGTCATTTGCAAGACGACCTTCGTGAGCGCCAGCCTCAACAAGTTGCAACGGACCATCAAGTTTCTTGAGCCATTCTGCAAATTGAAACCCAAGCAATTCACCGAACACGCTGCCCACGCTCACGCTGGTGTAAAAATCGCCTTCGCGCCCCACGTTGCGTTGTTGTTCGTAATAGCCCAAGCCCGACTCGTAAAGGGCCCGATCCATAAATCGGCTGAAGGAGATCACGCCATTTGTGGCGATTTCCTCGTGAATGCGCTGCTCCAATTCGTTCATAGCTTGCGATGGGCTGGCGGTTGTTTTACAAACGCCGCCGCATCCTGCGCTTATGTCACCCGCCGCATCAACCCGCAAACGCCTCGACCAAGCCTTGTTCGACAATGGCCAGACCGAAAGCCGTGAACAAGCCAAACGGCTGATCATGGCCGGTAAGGTCCGCATCAATGATCAACTGGCCCGCAAACCCAGTGATTCCGTGCTACCAGAAGACCGGCTTGAAATTGAAGAACCAGAGAAATACGTCAGCCGTGGCGGCTTCAAGCTGGAGAAGGCGCTGGAGGAATTTTCAATCGAGGTAAAAGACGCCATCGCCGTGGACCTCGGCGCATCCACCGGTGGTTTTACCGATTGCCTCTTGCAGGCCGGTGCCAAGCGCGTGTACGCGGTGGACGTGGGCAAAGGCCAGCTCGCGTGGCATTTGCGGCGCGATCATCGGGTGGTGGTAATGGAAAAAACCAACGCGCGCCATTTGCAACGCACTGACCTCCCCAAGAATTTTGAACGCGCGGATGTGATCACCATCGATTGCTCGTTTATTTCACTGCGCAAAATCATTCCCGCCGCCGTTGCTTTATTGCGTGGGGGTGGTACACTGGTTGCGCTGATCAAGCCCCAGTTCGAGGCCGCCAAGGCGGAGGTCGACAAGGGCGCGGGCGTCATCAAAGACCCCGCCATCCACGCGCGCGTGCTCAATGAACTGCGCGCGTTTGTGGAGGAACACGGCGGCCTCAAGTGGCGTGGTGATGTGGAATCTCCACTCACCGGCCCCAAAGGCAACAAAGAATTTCTCGCTTGGATTGAAAAAAAATAAATCCATCAAGACCGTTGGCCTCATCGCCAACCCGGAACACGCAGCTGAGAGCGGCATCGTGCGTGACGCCGCTCGGCTCATCACTGAGTCCGGCCGCAAACTAATGGTCGACCAAACCACCGTGGAAGCCACCGGCGTGGACGGCATCACCCTGCCCAACCTTGTGGAACTGGCACGCTTGGTGGACCTGATGATCGTTGTGGGCGGCGACGGCACAGTGCTGCACGTGGCTCGCAAGACCGCCGGCAGCAATACGCCCATCCTCGGCATTAACGCCGGGCGGCTGGGTTTCCTCACGTCCGCCTCGGAGGAATCGCTGGAAGATGGTCTGAACAACCTTTGGCGCGGCAAGTACATCGTCGACCCGCTGCCCTTGATCGAGGCCACGGGCAAACATGGCGGCAAAAATTTCAAGGCGTTGGCGCTCAACGATATTTTGATCAGCCGCGGCGCCAATCCGCGCTTGGTGGAGCTGGAAGTGGCGATGGACGGCGAGCCGCTCACGCATTATCGGTGCGATGGACTCATCGTCGCCACGCCGGCCGGTTCCACGGCTTACTCTCTGGCCGCTGGGGGCGCGGTGGTCACGCCGCGAGCGGAGGTGCTTACGCTCAATCCCGTTTGCCCGCAGGCGCTTTCCAATCGGCCATTAATTGTCAGCTTTGCCTCCACCATCGAGATTACCATTCTCAAGCACCGCGCCGAGACATATCTTTCCGCCGACGGCCAAATGCAAACCGAGCTGGCCACGGGCGATTGCATTCGTATCCGGCGTAGCCGCCAGAAGGCTCGGCTCGTGCGGCTGGAGGGTCATTCATTTTTCGAAACGCTGCGCCAGAAGCTCAACTGGACCGGATCCCACGCGTGATGGTGCGCCTCAAGGACATTGCAGCCACCGCCGGCGTATCGGTGATGACCGTCTCCAAGGCCCTGCGCGATGAGCCAGACATTTCCGCGCAAACCAAGGCGCGCATCAAAACGCTCGCCAATGAGGCGGGTTATGTGCCTAACAATTCCGCGCGCGGCCTGCGCACACGCAAGACGCATCAGTTTGGCCTCGTCATTTCCTCGCTGACCAACCCCGTCTACACGCGCACGTTCATGGCCATCGAGGAACAGGCGCACGAACAGGGCTACGAAATTATCCTCGCGCAGACGCTGAACAATCCCGAGCGCGAAGCCGCGTGCATTCGGCGCCTGCTCGCTCGTCAAGTGGATGGCCTCTTCATCCGGCCCGTGTACCGCGCTGACCCCACCGCCGCTATTTACGAGGAGCTTAAGCAACGCAAAGTGTCCACCGTCATCCTCGGTCACCGCGCATTGTTCTGCAGCGATTTCCCGAATGTGGAAACCGATGACCTCGCTGCCACCGAAGCGTCCACCCAACATTTGCTCGAGCTGGGCCACCAACGCATCGCGTGCTTCACCGGGCCCACCTTTGCGCCGTGGGCGCAGGAACGCTACGAGGGCTATCGGCGCGCCCTGTTGGCGCGGCAAATGGAGGTGGACGAAAAACTGGTGTTCCACGCCGGCGGCACCATCGAAGAAGGCAAAGCCGCCGCGCTGCAGTTGATTGACGAACGCCCGGGAGCCACCGCCATCCTTGCCGCCAACGACCTCGTGGCCATCGGCGCCGCCAGCACGTTGCTTGATCAGGGAGTGAAGATTCCGGAAGAGATTTCCATGGTTGGATTTGGCAACACCCTCACCGCCGAACATTTCCGCGTGCCCTTGACGACCGTCAGCCAACCCAAATATCGCCGGGGCATTGCCGCCATGGAATCGATGAGCGCCCTGCTCGCGGGCGAATCCGCCGGCACCAAGCGTCTGGCCGCGGAATTGGTTATCCGCAAAAGTACGGCCGCGCCAAACTAACGCGTCGCAAATCGCTCAACGTATTTGCCGAGCATGTCGGCTTCAAGATTCACCGAATCTCCCACAGCGCGTTCGCTCAGGGCGGTGGCTTCGAAGGTGTGCGGGATGATCCAGATGGTGAAACTTTCCTTCTGCACCGCTGCCACGGTGAGGCTGATGCCGTCCACGGCTATGGAGCCCTTGTGCACCACGTAACGCATCACCTCGGCCGGCGCGGCGATTTGCAGTTGATGATCGTCGCCGGTCTTTTCCCACGTGGTGATCTTGCCCATGCCGTCGATGTGGCCGGTGACAAAATGGCCGCCCAAGCGTCCGCCCGCCTCCAGACTGCGCTCGAGATTGACCAGTGAGCCCGCGCGGCAATGTTGCAGGTTGGTGAGGTTCCACGTTTCGTGCAGCAGATCGAACTGGGCCGTCTTCGCCCGGCCCTTGGCAGCCAGTTCCACGACCGTCAGGCAACAGCCATTGACCGCGAGGCTGTCGCCCACCTTCAGGCCGCCGCCGGTTTTGCGGAGGGTCAGCGTTAAGCGGATGGATTTGTCGCCCGGCTGGATGGACTCCACCGTGCCGGTTTCCTCAATAATGCCCGTAAACATCGCGCCGCACTCAATCGCCCACCACGCGGGCCGTCAACATTAAATCGGCCCCCAACCGCCGCCATTGCACGCCCGTGAGCTTGGGTGCTTGTTTCAAATTCGTCGCGCCCTTGCCGCCCACCGCCGGTCGCGAACGGCGGCCACCCAGCACTTTGGGCGCGTAAAAGAAGGCCACGCGCTGCGCGAGTTTGGATTCTAGGATGGCCGCATTCACCTCGCCGCCACCTTCCACAAGCAGATGCGTGACCTCCTCGCGCCCCAGCCGCTTGAGCAGCCAACGCAAATCCACGCGGCCTTTGCGCGTGGG
>CAZJRV010000064.1:0-13273 GCA_964548235.1 uncultured Verrucomicrobiota bacterium | reverse complement strand
CATCCCGCTGCAACGCATGGAGAAGGATGAAATCAAAAAGCTGCTTAGCATGGAAAAGGAGCTGGAGCAGGTGGTGGTCGGGCAATCGGCAGCAGTCACTTCACTCAGCAAAGCCCTGCGCCGCTCGCGGGCGGATCTCAAAGATCCCGTGCGGCCGATAGGCGCCTTCGCCCTGATGGGCCCCACCGGCGTGGGCAAAACCCTATTGGCCAAGACCATTGCCGAGCAGCTCTTTGGCGATTCCAAGGCGCTCATCCAGATTGACATGAGCGAATACATGGAAAAATTTGCCAGTTCCCGTCTGATCGGTTCGCCTCCCGGCTATGTCGGCTTTGAGGAAGGCGGCCAATTGACTGAACAAGTGCGGCGGAGGCCGTACTCGGTCGTGCTCTTTGACGAAGTGGAAAAAGCCCACCCGGACGTGATGAACATGCTGCTCCAGATATTGGAGGAAGGAAAACTCACCGACAGCCAGGGCCGCTCGGTGGATTTTCGCAACACGATTGTTTTGCTCACCAGCAATGTAGGCTCGGAAAGCGCCAAGAAAAGCACCGCCATTGGCTTCAACAACTCCGCCAGCGATGTCGATTATGAAAAGATGCGCGAGCTCATCATGGAAGAGGCCAAGAAAACCTTCCGGCCGGAATTCCTGAATCGGCTCGACGACGTCATTGTCTTTCGTGCGCTGGTCAAGGAGGATCTGGGCGAAATTCTGGATCTCGAGCTGCGCAAGGTCACCGAACGACTCAAAGAAAAGGAAATCAAACTCGTGCTGGACGAAAAGGCGCACGATCTTCTGGTAGAGAAGGGCTACGATCCCGACTACGGCGCGCGGCCGATGCGGCGCGCTGTGGAACGTTATCTGGAGGATCCGCTGGCCGAGGAAATTTTGCGCGGCAAACTCACCGAGGGCGAGCCCATCAAGGTCTCGGCCAAGGATGACAAGCTGACTTTCAAACAAAAAGCCACCACCGAAACCGAGGAGGAACCGGTGTCCGCCAGCGACTAGCCTCGCCGCGGCCGTGGGGGCGGCAGCCAATCAAGGGTAAAGGAGAAAGGGGAAAAAGTGTCCACACCCACCGCCGGTGGTGTATCCAATTTCATCACAAGCATGGGCAGTATCGTGCTGCTTGCGGGCGAAGTGTTGCGTTCGCTTTGCACCGTGCGGCTGCACTGGGATGAGTTTATCAAGCAACTCCATTTCATTGGGTGGAAATCCCAGGTCGTGGTGCTCACCACCGGGGCTTCCACCGGAATGGTGTTTTGCGCGCAGACGTTTTTCCAGTTTCACAAGGTGAAGATGGACAACGCCGCGCTATCCGTCGTGGGCGTGGCAATGACCAGCGAGCTTGGGCCGGTGCTCGCGGGCCTGATGGTGGCAGGGCGTGTGGGCGCGGCCATCACCGCCGAGTTAGGCACGATGCGGGTGACCGAACAAATAGACGCCCTACGCACCATGGCCACGCATCCGGTGGATTACCTCGTGGTGCCGCGTTTCCTCGCCACGGTCATCGCCATGCCGCTGCTCACCGTGCTCGCCTGGGCCATCGGCATCGCGGCCGCTTACGGGCTGGCCGTCATGGTGCTGGGGATCGAAGGCTCGTACGGGCTCCACCATATGTATTATTTTGTGAACCCGGACCATGTCACCATGGGCTGCGTCAAGGCGGTTTTCTTTGGCGCCATCATCGCGCTGGTGGGCTGCTACCGGGGGCTCAACTGCGGCGAAGGCGCCGAAGGCGTGGGCCGCGCCACCAACGAGGCCGTGGTGCAATCCTGCATTGCAATTCTCGTTAGTAATTTCTTTCTCACAATGCTATTGCGCGGCTTGTTGCATGGGTCATGATTGAATTGCGGGATATTGATAAAAGTTTTGGTGAGCACGCGGTGTTGCGCGCGGTTTCCTTCCGTGTGGCCGCGGGGGAAAGTGTGGCCATCATCGGCCGCAGCGGCACGGGCAAAAGCGTGATGCTCAAGCATCTTGTGGGATTGCTGATGCCCGATGCCGGCGAAGTGCGCGTGAACGACACGGCACTTAACGAGATGTCCGAGCGGGAATTGCTTGGCGTCCGCCAGCAATTCGGAATGTTGTTCCAGAGCGCGGCGTTGTTTGACTCGATGAGTGTTTATGAAAATATCGCCTTTCCTTTGCGACGTGCCGGGAATACTAGCGAAACGGAAATCAGCCGCCAGGTCGCCGAGATGCTGCGGCTCGTTGAATTGCCCGGGGAAGAGGACAGGATGCCCTCCGAGCTTTCCGGCGGCATGCGAAAGCGCGTGGGGCTTGCGCGTGCAATCGTTCATCGACCGGCAGTTGTGCTTTACGATGAACCCACCACGGGGCTGGATCCGGTGGTTTCCGACAGCATCGACCAGCTAATGATGCGCGTGCGGGATGAGTTTAAAATCACCTCCATCGCCGTCACGCATGATATGCGCTGCGCCCGCCGACTGGGGCAGCGCATCATTTACCTGCGGGAAGGACAAGTTTATCTGGACGCCCCGGCCGATGAGGTTTTCAATTCGGTGGACCCGGTGGTCAGCCGGTTCATCAAGGGCGAGGCGGATTCGAAGGAGGAGATTGAATTATGAGTGCGAGTCGTTTGGAATTGAAGGTGGGAATGTTCGTCATCGTTTTGCTGGGATTGGCGGCAGTGATGACCTTGCGCTTCAGCGAATCCGGCTTTGGGCTGGCGGATACCATTCCATTGAAACTGCGTTCTGAAAGCGCCGGTGCCGTCATCCCGGATGCGCCCGTCCAAATGAGTGGCGTGAAAATCGGGGTGGTGGAGAAAATTACACTCGATCCCAATCAAGGCGGAGTGGTGATTCATGTCGAAATTTTCGAGAAACACTGGGCCATGCTCGACAGCAACACAACGTTTGGCATCCGCGTGACTGGATTGATGGGGGATCAATTTGTGGCGGCCATTCCCGGCAGGGGAAAAGGCACACCGCTCGAGGCCGGCGTTGAGATGAAGTGCGAGGCTCCTTTTGACCTGATCACCGTGGCCCGCGACGCACAGCAACTCATCCGCAAGGTTGACAGGAGCATGGAAACACTCGATGGCGCCATCAAGCGGCTGGACAACGCCGTGAGCGACGAGGTGCTCACCAATCTCACCACCACCATCAGGGAATTTAAGGAAACATCCGTGCACGTCCGCAAAATCGCCGGCAGCATCGACACCAACACCGTCCCGGGCATCAATCATTTTGTAAATTTCCTGTCCACAAATACCCCGGCACTAAAGCAGGGGCTCGATGACTTCACCCGATTCACCAAGCGGCTGGATGGCCATGCCGATGACCTCGAGTCATTTGCCGCCACAAACCGCATCGTAATCGAAAAGATCATCGGGGATCTCGAGGACATCACCGGCATCGTGAAGAGCACCACCGCCGATTTTCAGGAAACCTTTTCCACCAACCGCAACGACATCAACCTCATCGTGAAAGACATCCGGGAGGTGACGGCCGAACTTAAGAAATTCACCGGAAAATCGAACCGAATCCTCGACGGACTGGAGGCTGGCAATGGTTTGGCCGGGGGAATGCTGAAGGACGAATCCATGCGCGCGGAATTTTTTAACATGATCACAAACCTCAGCGCCACCGCCAAGTCGGTAACCCGGCTGGCGGATCAGTTGAAAGAAAAAGGGTTGCTCAGCAAACCGCCTCCCGCCAACAAACGTGCCCCACCCAAAAGCGGAAGGAATCGCTGACGCATGGACCGTGCCACGGTGTTCAGCTCATTCAATGGGCCCGAAGCGCAATTGGTCTGCGCGCGGCTTCGCACTGCCGGGTTTCAGGCCACTGTTGAAGGGGAAGCCGCCGCATTCAGCATGGAAGGTTACTCACTTGCCACTGGCGGCATTCGCGTGCAGGTTCCCGAAAACGAACGCGACAATGCGCGCGCGTTGATTGAATCGGATGAACCCTAAATTTTGGAAACGCCTCCAACGCCAACTTGCCACCGGCGAACTGCGCCTAGACGAGTCCACGCTTGCAGCGCATTCGGGGGACAAATGGTTCGCCACCGGCACGCCGGAAGCCGTGGCTCTTCCGCGCAGTGCAAAAAGTGTCAGCATCATCCTTCGCTTTGCCCAAAGGCACCAAATCCCAGTCACCCCGCGTGGCGCGGGCTACGGTTACGTTGGCGGCTGCGTGCCCGTGCGCGGTGGCATTGTTCTAAGCACCGCGCGGATGCGACGCATCCGTGAAATCAACGGGAACGATTTTGTGGCGGTTGTGCAACCGGGCGTCATCACCGCTGAATTGCAAAACAAGGCCGAAGCCAAGGGGTTGTATTATCCGCCTGACCCTGCCAGTCGCGCGGACTGCAGCCTCGGCGGCAACATCGCCACCAATGCCGGTGGACCCCGCAGCCTCAAGTATGGCGTCACCGCCGATTACGTGCTCGGGCTACAGTTCGCCTTGCCCGATGGCACCCTCGTGCGTGTGGGCGGCCGTGCGCACAAGAACAAAACCGGCTTTGATTTCCCGCGATTTTTCACCGGCACCGAGGGTCTGCTCGGCATTGTCACCGAGGCCACGTTAAAGCTGTTGCCGTTGCCGCCATTTCGCGCCGCGCTCTCCGTGGGGTTCGGCTCCATGCGCGCCGCCACGCGCGGGATCGCGGCGGTATTTAAGGCGGGCTATCTCCCCAGCGCACTGGAGGTGGCCGATGAATATACGCTGCGCGCCGCCACCCAACGCACCGGCAGTGACCGATTCGACGGCTGCCGCGCGCACCTCATCATCGAGCTGGATGGACAAGAGAAAAGCGTGCGCTCCGAGCTGCGTGATCTCCAAAAACGGATGGCCCCGCTCAAGCCTCATTTCATCAACGCCGCGCTGGGCGCAGAAAAGGTAGAAGCCATTTGGCAACTGCGCCGCGAGTTTTCGTATTCCCTGCGCGACACTGGTTTGGTGAAATTAAATGAAGACATCGTCGTGCCGCGCGGCAAGTTGGAGGAACTCTTTGCCTTTGCCGCGCGCCTCCAAAAAAAGCACGCCATGCCCATTGCCTGTTTCGGCCACGCGGGGGATGGAAACATTCACGTGAACGTGATGGTGGACGACACAAAACCAGGTCACGCGCGGCGGCGCGATTCGGCGTTGGATGAATTGTTTCGGTGGGTGCTCAAACATGAGGGCGTCATCACCGGCGAACACGGCATCGGCCTTGCCAAGAAACGATGGTGGCCATTGGCCGCCTCCGCTGAGGTTCGCCAACTGCATCAAGCTGTAAAAGACGCCCTCGATCCCAAGGGCATTTTGAATCCCGGGAAGTTTTTGAAGTGACGCGATGGAGTTCAATCAAGGCCGCGCGAGACACACGCTGAGTGCGCGTCCTTCAAATTCCTGTCCGTCGAGTGTCTCCACCGCTTTCGCCGCGGCGGCGTCATTGGTCATTGTGATGAAGCCGCAGCCTTGCGAGCGATCAGTTTTGCTTTGGCGCACGTGATGGACTTCGGCCACTTCACCGGCGGTGGCGAAGTGTTCGGCGAGTGCTTTATCAGTTACTTTAAAGGGCAGATTTCCCACGTACAAAATGGCCATTTGCGAGGGAACCACGATGCGTCCGCGCGCGCAAGCTCAAGTGGTGCGCTGCACGAGTGCGACGAATTCCCCTTTGGGTTTGCGTTCGGCGTAATGGGCCAGCAATTCGGCGGGTGTGCCGCGCAGGAATTCCTCAAATTTTTTGGTCAGTTCCCGCGCCAAAACCACTTGGGCTTCCGGCCAAAGTTCATTGAGTTCGCCTAGGAATTTCACCACCCGATGGGGAGATTCATAAAAACACAAAGTGCCCGGCACTTCTGCAAGCGCTTCCAGCTGCCGCAAGCGCGCACCACTTTTGTGGGGCAGGAAGCCAACGAAATGAAACTCGGCCGTTTCCAATCCGCTCACAGGCAGGGCCGCTGCCAGCGCGCAAGGGCCGGGCACGGATTCCACACGATAGCCGGCGGCGAGCACGGCGCGCACGATGCGTTCGCCTGGGTCGCTGATGCCCGGCGTGCCGGCATCGCTGACGAGCGCGATGGTTTCGCCGCGCGTCAGTCGCTCGAGCAATTCGCCGGACCGCTTGGCTTCATTGAATTTATGGCAGCTTAGTGTGGGCTGATCAATGCCATGCGCGCGCATCAACTGTCGTGCGCGGCGGGTGTCTTCCGCGGCCACAACGCTGCACTCGCGCAGGGTGCGCAGGGCGCGCAGGGTAATGTCCTCGAGGTTGCCAATGGGCGTGGCCACGAGATACAGAGTGCTCGGCTGGAGTGGCGCGGGTGGCATGGCGCAGGGAAGCATGGGGTCCGCCCATCGCGCAACCAGATTCGCATTGCCTTTTGACGTGAACGGTCTAGGGTTTGCCGTTCCCGTGGCTCACAAAAAGAAACATTCCCGTCAACCAAGTTATCGATGGCCGTGGTTTCTAGCTGCGTTTGTGGCGCTCGGGGCTGCGCTGGCATTGATGTGGGGATTCTGGGGAGCACGCATGACCGTCGCGCAAAAGAAGAATCGGGCCAAACTGAATGAGTTTGGGCATGCGAAAATGACCGGCGACAAGTCGCAATCGACCGGACTTACGAATCTTAAGCCATCCACGGAGGGGGTGAATTCAACTCGGTATGCCGGCATGGTCTGGATTCCGTCGGGTGTTTTTCAAATGGGTTGGTCTGGAGGGCCTGGCGATGAGAAGCCTGATGATGAGATGCCGCAGCACACGGTAAAGCTCGATGGATTTTGGATGGGAGTGCATGAGGTTACAAATGATGAGTTTGCCAAATTTATCGTCGCCACAAAATATGTGACCCTAGCCGAAAAAATTCCCACGGCTGAAAGCCTTGGCATTTCGCCCGAGGAATTTGCCAATATCCCCAAGTCCAAAATTGTGGCCGGCTCCATTGTATTCACGCCGCCGCCGGAGGATATTCCCCTGAACATGCTCAGGCAGCATAATATGTATGGCAAATGGTGGCGCTATGTGGGCGGGACAAATTGGCGGCATCCCGATGGGCCGGATTCTGATATTTCGAAACGCGGCAATTATCCCGTGGTGCATATTAGTTGGGATGATGCCCGGGCTTACTGCGCATGGCGTTCGGATGCCACCGGCGTGAAGCATCGGCTGCCCACAGAGGCGGAATGGGAATACGCTGCGCGTGGCGGTCTCAATGGCAAGGAATATGTGTGGGGCGAAAAGGAACAGCTCGGGGATAAACCGCTCGCCAACATTTGGCACGGCCGTTTTCCTCGCGAGAATACAAACGAGGACGGCTTTTATGGGACGGCGCCGGTGGGCAAGTTTCCTGCCAATGGGTACGGTTTGCACGATGTCGCGGGGAATGTGTGGGAGTGGTGCTCGGACTGGTACGCGCCTGCCTATTACAGCAGGAGTCCCGTTAAAAATCCGATGGGTCCATCGCAGCAGGAGAGCTTTGACCGCAATGACGGGCGCGCCCGAATTCCCAAGCGCATTCAGCGCGGAGGTTCATTTTTGTGTACGGATATTTACTGCGGCGCATTTAGGCCATCGCGGCGGATGAAAAACACGCCCGATTCCGCCTCGCAACACGCAGGGTTTCGGGTGGTGGCCGAGGGGCCCGCGCCGGGCAAATAAAAAAGACGCCCGACTTGGTTGAAGTCGGGCGGTGTGCGATACCAATCCTGCCGGGCAGTTATCTGCTGGCAGATTTTTTGGGTGCCGCGCGTAGCGGCCAGTAAGTGGATTCCACCCTCGCGGTGGACAGGTGCGCCTCAAATCGCTTCACCACGTCCGGATGCTGCGCGGCGATGTTGCGTGTTTCGCCCTTGTCGATTTTCAGGTTGTAAAGTTCCAGTGCCTTCCCCGGCGCAGTGCGCACGGCTTTCCAGTCGCCCTGGCGCAGGGCCTGTTGCGAGCCAAACTCGTGCACTTCCCAATACAGGAATTCATGTTGTTGTTTTTGCGGCAGGCCGATGAAGGTCGGCATCAGTGAAATGCCATCGGTCTCGCGCGGCGCGGGCAGCTTGGCCACGTGCAGCAGGGTGGGCAGCAAATCCCAAAACGCAAAGGGTTGCTCGCTCACGACGCCGGCTTTCACTTTGCCTTTCCATTTTACCAGCATCGGCACGCGGATGCCGCCCTCATAAAGGCTGCGCTTGATGCCCCGGAACGGCCCGGCGCCCCGGAAAAATTTCGGGTCATTGCCGCCTTCCATGTGTGGGCCGTTGTCGCTGGTGAACAGCACGACGGTGTCCTCTTCCATATCGTACTCGCGCAGCTTGGCGAGGATTTGGCCGATGGAGTGGTCCATGCGGGTAATCATCGCCGCCTTGTTGCGTTCCGGTCGCGGCCAGCGTTCGCCGGCATAGGGGTTGACTGCGGCGGGGATTTCCATCCCGTTGCGCGTCTTTTGCGCCAGCGCATTGTTCGCATGCGGCGCGGTGTAGGAGACGTATAGGAAGAACGGCTTGTACTTGCTTTCCGGTGCGGGCTTGTAAATGCGAATGGCGTTCAGTGCCATCTTGGTGATGATGTCGGTGCTGTACTGGACGCGCCGTCCGCCGGCATTGGCGTGGATGGGCACGTCGCCGTTGAACTGGTTGATGCCGCCATTGCCAGGCGCAAACCGCCAAAGGTAGGTGGGGTAATAATTGTTGGCGTGTAGTTGGTTGACAAAGCCGGCCCAGTGGCGGAAGCCCTTGCGGAAGGGTTCGCCGGTGGTGCCTTTTTCGCCGAGATTCCATTTGCCCAGCGCAACAGTCTCGTAGCCGGAGGCCATCAGGATTTGCGGGAGGGTAATGTCGATGGCTCGCAGGGGCACGCGCCGGTTGCCGCGGATGTACGCATGGCCGGTGTGTTTGCCGGTAAAGAGCGATCCGCGCGAGGCATCGCCAATGGAGCTGCCGGCGTAGGCCTGGGTGAAGCGCATGCCTTCGGCTGCCATGCGGTCGAGCTGGGGCGTCTTGATGACCGGCTGGCCGTAGCTGCCCAATTCACCCCAGCCGAGGTCATCAGCCATGATGAGGATGATGTTCGGCGAGCTGGGCCCCTTGCGTTTTTGCGATTGCACGCCAAGCGGAAAGCGCGGTTGATTGGGATTGGCAGGGTCTGCCGCGCCCAACGGGGGTCGGGTCGCAGGAACGGGTGTGCCGGCAGGCTGAGCCTCGGCGGTAATTTGGATGGCCAACAGGCAAACGCACGCAATTCCCTTGCGGATTATTTTTTCCATGAATTATTTTCCTCCTTGTGTCGCTGGAATCAGCAACTGAAAAAAGTGTAATCAATGTGGGCCGTTTGTGAATAAATATTTATTCACAATGCGAACCCATCATTCGGCCAAATACGGAACCGTCAAGGGCCCCCGTGGCAGGACAGCCACCCGGGCATCGGGGCCGTGTTTTTCCAGCTCCGCCGCCACCATCGTGCTGATGTTTTCGCAGGGGGTGAGGTGCGCGGCGCGGAGGGTTTCCCCGGATAGCGAGCTGTATACGCACACATCGGCGCGCAGTTGGATGAGTGCCTGAATTTGTGCCTGCCATTGTTCGGGCCGCGAGAAGCCCGGCGTGGCGAGCAGATGCAGCAGCTCTTCCGAACTGCGGGCCGTTCGCAGAAGCTGATCCATCGGGCTGTGTTCCGGCACGCCTTCACGGCATTCGCAGGCGAGGATGAGTGTGCCGCCTTCCTTCACAATGCGTGCGCCGGCGCTCATTCCTTTCACGCCTTGATACAAATTGAGGTCCAACGGATAACCGCTGTTGGTCGTCACCACCACGTCGAAGGGTTTTTCCACCGGTTGCATCGCGGTGCGCCCTGCGAACTCGCATCCTTTTTTGTGCGCCTCAATGAGGTTGCCGGCAAACACATTGGTGATTTGGCGTTGTTCGTTCAGGGTGACGTTCAACAAAAAACTCGGGCCCGTTCGCTGGGCGATGGCAAGCATCTCCTCCCAGATTGGGTTGCCGTAAGTGACGCCAAAGGTGCTCTTGGGATTGCCAATGTGGCCAGCATCATGGTTGCTCATTACCGTCTCCAGCGCGGCCACGCCGGGCATAATGCCCTTTGGGCCACCGCTGTATCCGGCGAAAAAGTGAGGCTCGATGAGGCCGGTGAGGATGCGCAAATCCGCCTCCACGGCGTGGCGGTTGATAAGCGCGGGTGTGCCATCGTGGGTGGTGCCCAGCTCGATGTGCGCCTCGCGGTTGTGTGGCTCGGCGTTGAGCACTCGGTATTCATTGACTACCTCGCGCGTGAGCATCTGCTCCATCTCCGCACGCGAGTTGGGGCGATGCGTGCCAAGCTGGTTAAGCAGCGTGATGTTCTCGCGCCGTACGTGGTCCAGATGCTGCAGCAGCCACGGGATGATCCGCTCGTTGGGGGTCGGGCGGGTGCGGTCGGTGAACAAAATGCACACCTTGGTGTCGGCCTTGATTAGCTGCTTGAGAGGCTTTTCGCCAATTGGGTTTTCCAGCGCCGCCAGCAGCGAGGTGCGTTCATCGGCCAACCCCTCGCGCGAGTCGGGCAGGATGACTGTGGTGCGGTCGTCTGGGCATTCGATGGGCAGATGGCCCTCGCCGTATGCCAGTTGAATTTCCATTCGCGCGCAGTATGCCGTTGGTGCCCGGCTGGGCCAAGGCAAATGCGATGCTTGAAAAAACCGTGATTTCATGTAAATTTCACCGATGAGGTTTGGGGCATCGTTTCGGCTTGGCACGTTGGCTCTTGGACTGGCCGGATTGTCCGCGTGCACGACGGTGCCGGAGACGGGCCGCTCGCAGTTGAACCTCATTTCCCCCTCCATGGAACGCGGTATGGGGCGCGATGCCTTCACCCAAATGAAGGCGAACACGCCGCTGAGTGACGACCAGGCCGCCACCGCAATGCTGCAGCGCGTGGGCAGTCGCATCGCCGCCGTGGCGAACCTGCCCAAGGCGCAGTGGGAGTTTGTGCTGTTCGAGGGAGCCCAAGCCAATGCTTTTTGCCTGCCCGGCGGCAAGGTGGGCGTGTACACGGGCATTTTGCCCATCACGCAGACTGAGGAAGGCCTCGCCACGGTTCTGGCACATGAGGTGGCGCACGCAGTGGCGCATCACGGCACCGAGCGTATCAGCCGTGTGCTGGTGATCCAAGGGGTGGGGTTGGCGTTGATTTCTCAACTCACCAAAATTGACGCTACCACGAAGAATGCTTTGTTGATTGCCTATGGTCTCGGCACCACGATCGGTTCCGAGCTGCCACACAGCCGGTTGCAGGAAAGCGAAGCGGACCGGATTGGCCTCATTTACATGGCACGCGCGGGGTACGACCCTGAAAAGGCGGTTGAGTTTTGGCAGCGATTTGCAGAATACAACCGCGCCCAAGGCGGCAGCCGCGCGCCATGGTTCCTGCGCACGCATCCTCTGGACGAGCAGCGCATCGAGGATATCAAGCGCCTCCTGTCCGAGGCCAAGCTGGAATTTCGTCCTCGGAGAAGTGATGGGCCTGCTCCTACCACACCAATCTTGCCGAAACAGGAATCCAAAACCGTGACGCTCATTGTGCCGGGGACCGACGAGCGCAAGGTCATCGCGTGGAAACCGGGAATCACCATCTACACCGCCCGCCGCCAGGCCGGCATTGCCCTGGCCGGTACGCCCCAGCTCACCCGCGCCGGCAAACTCCGCCCGGCAAAACCAAACACCACCCTCAAGCCGGGTGATGTGGTGCGCTGGAAATAGTGCGGGGGGCTTGTTTCTCTTACTTCATTGAATTAGCCTTTGCTCATGACCTCCACGGGCCCACAGGACGCGCCAACTCATTGGCGTGGGATTCTTCGGCATTTGGGGCCGGGGCTGATTGTCACCGCCTGCATCGTGGGCTCGGGGGAATTGATCGCAACACCCTTGGTGGGGGCGAAGCACGGGTTCAGCTTGCTGTGGTTTATCATCGGCGGATGCATGATCAAGGTATTGGTGCAGGTGGAATTGGGGCGCTTTGCAATTTCCAAGGGGATGACAACACTGGAGGCGATGAATACAATCCCGGGTCCTCGATGGGTGGTGTCGTGGTTGGTTTGGTGTTGGCTGTTTATGTTCGTGGGAATTTTGTTTCAGCTCGGCGGCATTGTGGGCGGGGTGGGCAAGGTGGTGTCGGAGCTGGGCTGGTTCGCGGGGATTGGGGGCACGGGAATTTTCACGCTGGACCGCCTGATCGCGCTGGTGGTGTCGGCGGCGACTGTGGCGATTCTGGCCTCGGGCAAATACAAACCAATCGAGTTGTTCGCAACGATTATGGTGGTCTTGTTCACGGTGGCCACACTGTTTGCATTGGGGAATTTGCAATGGTCGCCGGAGATGGCGGCGCATTCGATTTCGTGGGGCGATATTCGCGAGGGTTTTCAGTTTCGTTTGCCGGGGGATTTTTCCACAGCGTTTGCGGCGTTCGGCATCATCGGCGTGGGGGCATCGGAGTTGATTTATTATCCATACTGGTGTTTGGAAAAAGGCTACGCGCGCAACGTGGGCACGCCGAATCCGACGAATGTGTGGTATCGGCGCACGCAGGGGTGGCTGCGGGTGATGCGAATTGATGCGTGTGTTTCGATGGTGATTTACACGGGCGCGACGGCAGCGTTTTTTCTGCTGGGCGCGGCGTTGCTGCACGGCACGGCGGGGGTGAGCGATAAAACAATGATCGCCGACCTCTCAAAAATGTACGCGCCACTCGGCGAGGTGGGGTTGACAATTTTTTTGGTGGGCGCGTTTGTGGTGTTGTTTTCCACAATGGTGACGGCTTCTGCTTCGAACGCGCGATTGTTGGCGGATGGGTTGGGGCTGTTCCAATTGAAGAAGCCGCGCAACGAAAAGGAGCGCGCGAAGTTGCTGAGCCAATGTTGTATCATCGTGCCATTGGTGTGCGCACTGGTGTATTTGTTTGTAGATCCAGAGAGTGGAAAAACGGGAACCGATGTGGCGTCTAAGGATGAAGGAGGAGCGCCCGTGAAACTAGTTTTGATCGGCGGGGTCGCGCAGGCGTTGATGCTGCCATTCCTCGCGGGCGCGGCGCTGTATTTCCGGTACAAACAAACGGACAAACCGCTTCAGCCGGGCAAAGTGTGGACGGCGTTGCTGTGGATTTCGGCGATCGCGATGGCGGCGGTGGGATTGTATCAGTTTTATCAAGAATTGATTTAGCCGCGCTGTCGATGGGTTTTCCTTTGCCAAACAACAGAAGATTGAACAATCTCCCTGCCCGTTAAAATTATGACTTTGCCGACTGTGAAAATGACCGAGGGCATCCACGTGATGCATT
>CAZJRV010000063.1:0-13279 GCA_964548235.1 uncultured Verrucomicrobiota bacterium | reverse complement strand
AACAATCCAAGGCGCGCCCCGTGAACACCGATGTGGTCGGCGGCATCTGCGAAACCGGCGACACCTTCTGCAAGGATCGCCCCATCCCGCGCGTGGACGAGGGCGACCTCGTGGCCTTCCTCAGCGCCGGTGCCTATGGGTTTGTGATGGCCGGCACCTACAACACGCGGCCATTGCCCGCAGAAATTTTGGTGAAAGGCAAACAATCCGCCATCGTTCGCAAGCGGCAAAAGGTGAAAGAGATTTGGGAAACCGAATCAATCGCCCCGTGGCAATCGTAGACTACTTCGCCGCTGTCTTGACGGGCCCCTTGAGTTTTTCGTACTCGGCCTTGAGCGTTTCCACTCGTATTTTGGCGGCGGCAACAGCAACAGCCAGCTTGTTGGCTTCATCCGTTTTCGCCTTGGAGGCAGTGGACTGGGTCGCAGCCGTTTTTGACAGCGTGGTCACGCGGGCTTGGTGAATCTGCTCCGCATTGGCGTGGGCCGCTTGGGCACCGGCCATCGCGGCCGTGGTGGCGGTTATGCGGGATTCCATCGGCTTGATTATTTCGTCAACCATTTTTGCCATTGCATCCTTGGCGGCAGCTTCCTCGGTTTTCCGTTGCGCCACCTGCTTGGCGGCGGCATTCATCGCGGCAGTCATTCTGGCCACAGCCACCTCGGCGGGTTTCACGGCGGCTTCCACCATCTTCGCAGCGGCATCCAGCGCTTGATGCGGCTTGGCGGCCACCACCATATCCGCATTCACACGGGTTAGGACTGCAACTGCGGCCACCTTGGCGGCGGCCAGCTCGGTAGCAGTGGCACCCGCGGCGGCCACCGCGTCCTGCGCTGGCTTTTGTTTTTTGGCCACAAGACCATCGCGCGTTGCCTTGGCTGTGTTGGCCACTTTGCGTTTGGCGGTGGCGTCCGTTTGCTTGGCGGCATAATCCGCCTTGGCCTTGGCAATCTTGGCGGCAGTGTCATCCGCCGCTTTTTGCGCGGTTAACCCGTCGAGCGCGACCTTGGCCTTGGTGGCCGCCGCCTCAGCGGCCTTGGCGATATTGTCCGCGCCGGTGAAGGCCACCGTGGCGATATTCACCTCTGCATTGATGGCGGCCAGCACCTTGGACGCATTCACCTTGGCGGCGTTGGCCTGAGCGATGGCCTTGCCGAGGGTGACATTGATGAGTTGCACGGGTGCCTGCCTGGCGGCGGCGAGTTTGTCGTAAGCAGCCTTGGAAACGTTTGCCTTTTCGCGCGCTGCTGTAGCGGAAGCAGCGGCCTTGGCGTGGGCCGCCTTGGCATTGGCAAGGTTGGTTCCGGCAGTTTTCATGTCGGCCTCGGCGGTGGCAATGGCCTTGGTGGCGGCAGTGACCGTTTCGCCCGCCTTGGCCACCTCGGCCTGTGCTGCGGCGAGGGCCTGATCGGCCTTGGTCTTGGCGGCTTTTGCCTGAATGAACTCAGCGAGCTTATCAGCTTTCAGTTTTGCAAGGTCGGTTTTACGTGCAGCATCCAGCGCCGATTGCGTGCCGGCGAGTGTAGCCTGGGCGGCTTGGGCAGTTGCCTGCAATTCGGCGAGTTGGGCTTCCTGTTCGGCGAGTTGATTACGGGCACGATAATATTCGCTAAACGCCTTGTTTAGGCGCAATAGGTCAGAATCTTTTTGCGCGGCAGTCAGCGCGGCACCGGCGGCGGTGACTTTGCCCTGCTCAGTATTGGCCGCCGCTGCAAGCACGCCTAATAATTTAGTGAGCGCGACTTTACCGGTTTTGGCGGCATTCTGCGCCTCGGTGAGTGACTTGGCGGCGGCGGCGTTCACGGTGGTGGCTTGTGTGACTTGAGCATTGACGGCTGCCAGCGCCTTGTCGGCAGTAGCCTTGGCGGCGGTGGCGCCGGTGAGTGCTTTGGCGGCGGCGGTAGCCTTGGCTTGGGCGGCGGGTTTGCCGGCTTCATCGGCTGCGGCCAATGTTTTGTCGGCGGCGGCTTTAGTGCCGGTGGCGGTTTTCACACCCGCAGCTGCCGTGGCGGCCTTGGCCTGGGCGGGTTTTTGTTTTTCAGCAATGAGCTTGGCGAGGGCGGCCTTGGAATCGGTGACGGCCTTTTGGCGCATCGTGACGGTGGTGTCCAGCGCGGCCATCTGTGCCTTGGCCCTGGCGATGCGGCCGAGCACGGACTGGTGCGCGGCAGTGGCGGCCTTGGCGGCGGCGGCTTTTTGATCCACGACGATTTGCGCGGCGGCGTATTGCTCAGCCATCGGGGCGGGATTGAGTGCCAGCTGCGTGACTTGCCGTCCATCGGCGGCGTTCCAGACGAAAACTTGGCCGTTCCAGTCGGTGCCGATAACGAGCTTGGCGTCGTGGCTGGGGACGCCGGTGGAGGGGATGTCACCGGGGAAGGTAAAAGAGCGCCGGGCACTGCCGCTGGCGTTCCAGAGGGTGGCGCGACGGTTGCGGCCAACGGTGACGAGGTCGCCGTTCTGGGCGCGGCGCAGGCTGAGGGCGCCACCGCCGTGGGCGGTCCAACTGCGGAGCTGGCGGACCTCGTCGATGTTCCACATTTTGGCGGTGCCATCCTCGCTGGCGCTGATGACGATGTTTGTGCTGGCCCACTCGAGGCCGGTGATGCGGCCGCGATGGCCCATCAAACTTGCGGCGCGCCCGCCCGGCTCGGCTTCCCACACGTGGATGCCGCCGGCACGGTCACCGGACGCAACGTATTTTCCCTTGGGGCCAAAGCGCATGGCGGTGACCCAGTCGGTGTGTTTTTTAATTTTGTGGAGCATCTCGCCGGTGTCGGTGGAGAAGATGCGGACGAGCCGGTCCGGGCCGCCGTGGGCGATGTAGCGCTGGTCAGCGGAGATGTCGGAGGCGAGGACGGAATCGAGGTCTTCACCGACGGTCAGGATTTGCTGGCCGGAAGTGATGTCCCACACGGTGGAGAAGCCGAGGTTGGCGCCACGGCCGCCGCCGATGATGAGGAGCTTGCCATTGGCGCTAAAGTTGACGCTGTGTGGGAAGCCCTTGGCGAAGGGAATGATGCCGGCGATCTTAAAGGTGTCAGTATTATAAAGGAGCACCTGACGCTGGCTGCCAATGGCGACAAGCGGTGCCCACGGGCTGACGGCGATGGCGGTGGAAATGCTGGTGCGCTCGGTGCGCTGATAGGGATCTAGCGCAAGCACCTCAACGGGCATCGGCGGCGGGCCCTCGGGGCGTTTGCCGAGGGAATCGGGATCCAGCGCGAGATCGACCTTGGGTTTGTTGGCCATCACGGCTTTGGAGCCGCTGTCCTTGAGCAAGCCGCCGGTGATCCACGCCTTGAAGGTGGCAATCTCGGCATCGGCCAGCTTGCTCTCCGGCGGCATCGTGGGTTCCTCGGCGTGAGTGATCACCTGGAACAGCAGGCTGTTGTCGGGGTCGCCGCCCGCGACGATCTCGCCGGTGCCGCTGCCCTTCAGCATCGCGTCAAAGCTGGACAGGTCGAGGTCGGCCTTCATCTTGTCCGCGTTGTGGCACTTGAGGCAGTTGTTGCGGAGGATCGGGAGGATGTTGTCCTCATAGGTGACCTTGTCCGCGGCGAATCCCGTGCCGGCGGCAATGAAGCCGGCGGCGAAGGCGATGGTTTTCAGGTTCCGAGTGTTCATCGGTTTTTCAATTCCCCCATTGGTGCGCCTGCGTGGCAGGCGAAAGTTAGTGGTTAAAAATAAACTCCTTGGAGTTCAGCACGGCCCAAAACAAGTCGTTGAGCACCTCCTCTTCCGGCCGGCCTTCTTCAAAGAAAACCATCAGCTTGGCCTTCTCCGAGGCGGTGGGTTTGCGGGCGAGGCAGCGCACGTACAAATCGTCCAGAATCTCGTCTGGCTTTTTGCCGGCTTGAACCAGCCGGCGCACCACGCCGCCCTGGGCGCACTTGCTGTTGACGGTGTCGCCATTAAGCAAATGCAGCGCCTGCGACAGGTTCGGCTCCAACGCCACTTCGCACGAGCACACCGTGGTGCGCGTGGCGCGGCCGAAGGTGGTGAGGAAGAAGGTGCTGGTGCCGCCATCCACGATCTCCACCGCGCTGGAGCCCAGCGGGAGGCCGCGGAACTTGTTCTTGGTGTCGGTCACCTGGCTGATGATATCCAGCAACACCTCGGCGCGCACGCGGCGGATGCTGCTCTTGGCAAAGTTCAAGGTATCAGCTTCATTCGACTCGTTGCTCTGCACGCTGCGCTGGTAGGCGTGCGAGAGGCAGATGTCGCGCACAAGTTTCTTGAAGTTATAACCGCTGGCTGCAAAGCGCTTGCCCAGTTCCTCGAGCAGTTCCGGGTTGCTCGGCGGGTTGCTGATGCGCACGTCATCCACCGGTTCCACGATGCCCACGCCCATAAAGTGGGCCCAGACGATGTTGGCCATATTCTTGGCAAAGAACGGATTCTGGGGCGAAGCCAGCCAGTTGGCCAGCGCCACGCGACGGTCCTCGCCGCTCTTCAGCGGGAAGCCCGAGCGCACCCGGCCGTTGGAATCCTTGGCAATCTCCGGTCCCTCAGCGCCGAGGAACTTGGGCGGCATATCGCGGTTGCCCACGATGTGGCGCACGCCGCCGCTGCGCCGGTTGTAAATGATGGTTTCTCGATTGTCCTCGCCAGTTTTGCGGCCCACCTGAGCAAAGAAGGCGGAGAAACTGTAATAATCATCCATCGTCCAGCGGTCGAAGGGATGGTTGTGGCACTGGGCGCACTGGATGCGCATTCCCATAAAAATCTGCGCGGCATTCTCGGTGAGCTTCTGCGTGTCGCGCTCCACCTGATAAAAATTGCCGGCGGGGTTGCTGAAGGTGCCGCCGCGCGCGCCGAGTAGCTCGCGCACGATCTTGTCCATCGGCTGGTCCTGCTCAAACTGGTCGCGCAACCACTCAAAATACAGCACGGCGTTCTTGTAGTAAAACCGGTTATTCTGAGTGCGGATCTGCAGAAGCTCGGCCCACTTCATCACCCACATCCGGACGAACTCCGGCCGGGCAATCAGCTCGTCGATGAGCTTCTCGCGCTTGGCAGGCGACTTGTCCGCCACAAAGACCGCCACCGCCTCGGGCGTGGGCAGCTCGCCAATCACGTCAAGATAGGCGCGCCGGATGAACGTGTTGTCATCACACAAGCCGCTGGGCGTGATGCGAATTTTCTTCAGCTTGTTGTGCACGAGCGTGTCGATGTAGTTGGCCTCGAGCGCGGCAGGAAACTTGAAGTCCGGCAGCTCGGGGATCACCAGCACTTGCGTGCCCACGGTGATTTGGTCGTAGCGCGCCATAATGAAAGCCTCGCCGCGCTGCCCGGCAGTCATCTTGCCCTTGCCATCCACCTTGGTGGAGACATCGTTGTTGGTGAGGAAAGTCGTCTCGTGGGTGACATCGCGCGTGGAGCCGTCGCTGTACACGGCGCGTACGATGATCTGCTGCTGAGCGCCCGCGCCCTCCAACACGGATTGCCTGGGGTAAATTTCCAAATCCTCCACCTTGGCCGTGCCACTGGGGTTATTGGGCGCGCCAACCTCCAGCCAGCGCACGATGGTCTTGTACAACGCGCTTTCGGCGCTGATCACCTTGCCGCCCGTGTGCGTCACGCGGCCGGTGGCTTTTTCGAGTAGCAGACTGTCATGCGGCAGGGCAAGGTTGATGCGGCGGCCAAGGTTTTCGCGGGTGATCACATTGTAATCGCGCTGGGGATCAAACCCAAACAGCGAAAGGCGAAAGCCATCCTTGCCACTGGCCGCGCCATGGCAGCTGCCGGCGTTGCAGCCGCCCTTGGTGAAAACAGGCATCACGTCCAGGCTGAACCGCACGGGCCGTTCCTCGGTGGCCTTCTCCACCTTCACCGGCACGGTGAGCGTGCGTCCGGCAAACTCCACCTTGAGCGTCGTCTCGCCATCGGTCACAGGCAGGATGATGTGGTTTTCAAACTTCACCAGCTTGGGATCGGCGAAGGTGAACTTCGCCTCTGTGGTGACATCGCGCGTGGTGCTGTCGGCATACGTAGCCTGCACCATCATCTGCTGCTTGCCGCGCAGCGTCACAAGGCGGGCGTCCTTCGGGTACACCTGCAGATCCACCAAATCCTTCGGGGCCGCGCCGAGCATCAACGGGGCGGCGAGGAGAGCGAGTAATGTTTTCTTCATAATAAAAATATGTGGTTGATTAAATATATCACTTGGCCGGTGCCGCTTTGCCCAGCGTGCCAATGGAGGGTTTCTTGATGGACGGCGGATTAGGCGGCACATTGATCCGCAGCGTGCCGCGGCCGCCGAGCGTCTGCGTGACGGTATGGCCGCTGTGGTTGAGCGTCATCTTGCAGTACACCGTGCGGTGCAGGCCAGCCCGGGCATTGTCCGCCACGGTGATGGGGAAGGTGAGTTCCTTCGTGTCCTGCGTCATCTCCAGCTTGGTGGTGGTGGTGCCCTGTGGCATGCCCACCAATTCCACGGTGGCCGTGCCGGGGAATTTTGTGCGATTTGTCAATTCCACTTTCAACGCCGTGGGATAGCCCTGGGTGGTGGTGGCGGGAATGATTTTGCCGACCATAAAATAATCGGCAATCTTCAGCGGAGTGAGCTGGGTGGAGACATATGCCGTGCCGCCGCTGACGCCGGCAGTGCCGAGCATCGCGATCTTGTGGTCCAGAATCTCCGCGCCGGTGTTGGCGCTGAAGAGGTAGGTGATTTCGTTTTTGCCGGCCGGGATATTGATGTTTGAGCTGCAGCTTAAGCCCGGCGGCCGGGTGAGCATTCGCACGTTGATGTTGCCGTTGAAGCCTTCCTTGCGCTCGGCGATCACCTTGAGTGGCAGCGTGCCCGCGCGCACCAGCGGCGCCTTGGGCTCCTCAATGCGGATCTTGAAGGGCAATTCCTCCACGACCACCACGGCCATCTTGTCCACCCAAGTCTTGTAGTACACACCGCGGTTGCCCTGCTGCACGAGGTCGTAATTCTGCCAGATGCCACCGCTGATGTCGGCCGCGTTCTCGCCAGCGAGCTTGCCGATAAGGTCGCTCAGCTGACCGCCCACCGGCGCGTCCGGCGCGGCCTCGAAAACGATTGTCTGGGAAGACTTGTTGCTGGCCATCGGTGCGGCGTGCAGGGTGACGCCCGGGGGGAATTCCTTGGTGCTCAAGTCGAGGGCACCGCCAAAATTGCTGCGGCGTGCCTGAATGACCAGTGGGAACCGGTTGCCGCGGGCGACCACTACGTTTTTGCGCGTTTGCGTGTCGTACCGGCGGGTGTCCAGCACGTACAGGCTTAGCTCCGGCACGCGGGGCTGGAACTCGATGCGGTAGGTGTAGTCCGGCCCGCCATTGCCGAGGTGATCGCGAATGCGCAGGGTGTACTCGCCATCTGCCGGGACGGTCCAGCTGATGTAACTGTCCGGGCCGCCGGAATCATCGTTGCTGGCAAGGTTTCGTCCGTCCTTGTTGCAGATGTACATCACCGAGTCGATGGGCGAACGCAGTTTGCGTGCGTACACGCGCACATCAAAACGCTGGCCGCGCTTGGCGGTGAACCGGAACCAGTCCTCGTCGCCCTTGGTCTGGATGATACCGTTGAGCGCCAGCGGCAGGGGTGCCTCGATCAGGCGTGCTTCGCCCACGGAATTGTTGGGCTCGGCCTCCAGTTCATTGGGGAAGGGCGACACGCGCACCTTGTTGCCCGAAGGCGCCACCACACCTTCCGCTTGCGGGAAGACTGCGAGGTCGCGGAAACACGGCTGGCTTTGCTGGCCAAAGGTGGCCTCGAATAATTTGGGTTCCGGCGCGGCATATTTCTGCATGAAATCGCCACCGGCTTCATCGATGAACTTGACTTCCAATTCCTTGCCTTCCGGTCCGCCGGCGGGATACACCGCCGTGGGGCGCGGGAAGGTGCCCACGTGCAGCCGGTAGCCGCCCAGTGCACCGTATGAGGTTTCACGCAGCTCAATGATGTACACGTCGTCCTCTTTGGCCACCGCCGTGGCAAAGCAATCCTGCACGAAGAGCGGCGTGTCATCCGAGCGTGCCACGATGAAGCCCTTGCTGTTCACGATGGCCACGTAGGGATCGTAAAAGCCGCGCCCCAGCCGGATGCTCTCCACCTCGGCGGAAATGCGTTGGCCCTTCTTCACGTCCACCGCATAGCGATCCACCGACTCCGCCGCCACCGAGCCGGCCACGGTGGAATTGAGCGGCAGTTTCTGCGGCCCCTCGCCCACCTTGGGCGCCACCTTACGCACCAGATCAAACGGCCCCACGTAAAACGTTCGCAGCTCCGTGACGCCGCCGCGCGTGCGGACGCGCGCCTTGTGCTCGCCCAGCGGACAACCGGTCTCCGCCTTGACGAGCGCCTTGACGAACCGATCATTCTTCTCGGTGATCTTCACCAGCTTCACGCCGGGATGATAAAAGAAAACGTCCTCTGCATCCGCCAGCCGTTCGCCGCGGAAGGTGATCTCCGTCTCCGTGCCCACCTTCAGGCCGCCCGGCGAAAGATAGCTCAGGCGGGGATCCACCGCCGCCACGTTGCTGACCAGCCCGGCGATGCCGAGCATTACGATCCAGTGCTTCATCTTTTTCATTTTTGTGATTTTGTAAACGCGCGGGGCAAGGCTCCTGTCGGAACGTTGCCCCGGGCGAGGTTGATTTTCAGTGAATGCCGCCCGGGTTAGGTGAGGGCTTCCTTCAGGATCTCGCCGTCGTAATTGATCGGCATCGGGCGGTTGCCCGGGCCTTCCAGCCGACGTTTCGGATCGATGCCAATGAGCGTGTACACCGTGGCAGCCCAGTCGGGCACGTGCACTGCGTCCTCCTCTGGCTCCGCGCCGGTGGGGTCGGACATCCCGTGGATGTAGCCGCCCTTGATGCCGCCGCCGGCCATTACCACGCTGAATACTTTGGGCCAGTGGTCGCGCCCGGCGGTGCGGTTGATCTTGGGCGTGCGGCCAAATTCGCTGGTCACCATCACCAACGTTTCATCCAGCAAACCGCGCTTGTCGAGGTCGCGGATCAGTGCCGCAAAGGCCTGGTCGAACGCCGGCATCTGGCCGCCGTTCGCGCTGGCGATGTTGCTGTGGTGATCCCAGCCTCCGTAGGTGGTGCTCACCATCCGCACGCCGGACTCCACCAAACGCCGCGCCAGCAGGAAGCGGCCGCCGGCGGTGTTGCGCCCATACTCGTCGCGCAGTTTGGCCGGTTCCTTGTTCAGGTCAAACGCATCGCGCGCTTCCGGCGAGGAAATCATCGCATAGGCGCGTTGATAAAAACTGTCCATCCCCGCCAGCGCGTCGCTCTTCTCCAGCGCGCTGAAATGGCTGTCGACAATCGAGCGCATGTCGCGCCGCTTGCTAAAACGCTTGGCGTCGATGCCGCTGGGCAGGGCCAGGTCGCGCACGCGGAAGCTGCTGCTGCCCGGGTCCGCGCCGAGGCTGAAGGGGCCGTAGGCGCTGCCAAGATAGCCGGTGCCGCCGTTGCGGCTTTGGCTGGGGATGGCCACGTAAGGCGGCAAATTTTTGCGCGGACCAAACTCGTGGCTGACAATCGAGCCGATGCTCGGGAACACCGTCGCCGGGCTGGGCCGCACGCCGGTCATCATGTTGTGTGTGCCGCGCTCGTGCGCCGCCTCGCCATGGGTCATCGAGCGGATGACCGTCAGCTTGTCGGCCACCTTCGCGGTGTTCTTGAGGTTCTCCGAGAAGCGCTCGCCTGTGTTGGTCGTCACCGTGCCCAAGGGGCCGCGGTATTCCGCCGGCGAAAGATACTTGGGATCCCACGACTCCTGGTGCGCCGAGCCGCCCGGCAGGAAGATGTTGATGATGTTCTTGGCTTTGCCCGGGTTGCTGGGCTTGGCCACGTCCTTCCAGTCCTCGCCGGCGGCGCGGGCCTCCAGCGAGAGAAAATCGCCCAAGGTCAGCCCCAGCCCCAGGCCGCCCATGGCGCCCACGGAAAGGAAATCGCGTCGGTTCGGGTTGCCGGCATGGTCACCGCCGCCACAGAATTGGTATCCGCTATGTTTTCTCATGAATCTGGTTTGGGTTGATTGCGCTAATTCGCGTCTGATTTCGACCCGCGATTCTGTGGATCTATTCACAAAAAAGCAATGCAAAACACCCTTTTTTTGGGCTGTTTTTCAGCATGTTTTTTCAATTCCAATGGTCATTCGCATTCCGAAAGTTGACCCAGCCCTTCACCCGCTATACACAAGGGCAATGCACCGCTCGATTTCCTGCCTCATTCTGTTTGCTGCACCGCTTTTGCACGCACAGATTCACCCCCCAAAAACGCCTTTTAACGACTACCTCGTCGCGCCCTTGCTCGTGCATCGCCTCGTCACACCCGGTGAACTGAACCTAACCACCACGCTCGAGAAAAAGGATCTCCATCGCATTTATGAAAAGGTAAACCTCATTTGGGGCCACGCCGGCGTGCACTTTGCGCTGGAGCCAATCCTCACCGAGCCGGCCGCCAACCCAAACGCCTACCGCCAAAATCACAAATCACGCCAACTCCGATGGCTGCTCGCCATTCGCCCCAAGGCCAGCCGCCGGGCGGATTGTTTTCACGTCTATTACATCAAGCGTTTCCTCGCCAACGGCGTGTATATCGGACGCGATGGGATGTTCGTAAAGGACCTCGCCCGGCTTCGCAACGTGGAAGGCGGCGTGGACGAGCCCATCCCGCGCGTCACCGCCCACGAACTCGGCCACGCACTTTCATTGCGCCATCGCCAGTCCGTCACCAACCTGCTGTCCAGCGGCACCTCGGGCTGGACGTTTAATGAAGCGGAAATCAAGCAAGCCCGCGATGCGGCAAAAAAAATGAAGTGGATCCGCTCCGCCCCGGAAATCCTGAAGCAAGCCGATGCGCTCCATCAAAAGGGCGACAAAAAGAAAGCCGCCCCGCTCTACCGCCAACTCGCCGCCATACCCCTGCGTTGTCCCGAAACTGCGCGGGCAAAGGCAAGAAGCAAACCTTGATTTCACAAAAATTCATGCCTTCCCGCTGAACGGTGGATAGCGGTCAGTCAACATTGTGATGTACGCCATCACCCGCAATCCCCAGCGCAAATTGCCCACCTGAAAATCATGCATCCCCTTCGGGTATTTCCCCGTAAACAACACCGCAAACCAAGCCACCACCATCAGCACGTAACCCGCGATTTGCCGAAAGAAAAGGCAAATCCCATGCGGAACGCCCACGTAAATTCCGCTCAAAATCCGCAGCACACAATGCAGACGGCTCGAGCTTGCCGGGCGTGCAATTTCCAGGCTCACCCCGTCCCCTTTGTTCCCCATCCCGAATGCCGGATAGCCATCCATCAAATTTGCAACCCGCGCCATCCAGCGCACCGACCACTGGTGCACACTCACCACAAATTGATAAATGCCCGCCGGATAAATCCCCGTAAACAAAATCGCAAACCAGGCGATCAGCGTGCACACATTCATCGCCAAGCCCAAAAACATCAGGCAAACTGCATGCGGCAGGATCAAATAAATAATGCCCAAAAACGTCCGTAACAAAAGCTGTCCGCGCGAGTACTCCGCCTGATGCTGAATGTTCAAGACCACCTCGCTGCCGCCGACCGCAAGCTGGGGCGGTCCGCCTTCTATCACAATATCTTCCGGTCCGCCCACGCCCGTCGACTGCACCACCTGCGTCACCGGCGTCCATTCCGGCAAGCCTTCGTACCAAGCCATCGTCTCCGGCATCACCGCGCCACTCGCCAACATTTCCTGGATTTGATCAGCGGTGTACGGCCCAACCTGTTCGCCATTTATGAAGAGATAAATTTGCATGATCTGCGTGCGTGAAACATCCCCGTCCTACTAACGAAAACAGTGATACCCTACGGAAACTTTTTCGAAATTCAAGCCTAGATGAATACCTCGCATTTCGGCAGCGCCTGTTCCAGCGCCGCCACCGCCGCCGGTTCCAGCGGGTTGCCATAAAGCCACAGTTGCTTGAGCTGCTTCAGCCCGCACAACGGCGCGAGGTCGGTGATGTGGTTTTTTTCCAGATACAAGTAGCGCAACCCGTCCAGTTCCCCCAGCGGCCGTGCATCGGCAATGCCCGCGCGCGACAGGCCCAGCATTTTTAACGCGGGCAAGCCGCGCAACCCCGCCACAATCCTTGGCAGATCCGACGCATCCGCTTCATCCAGCTTGATTGATTCCACCCTCACCAGCTGTGCCGCCGCCAATTCCCCCTCCGGCCATTGCAGCGCCGCGCGCACAGCTGCCTCCAACGGCACAGGCCAGTCTGCCACCGGCGCGGTGGGCGCTCGCAACGCCACCGCGGCCGGCGCCCCGCAATGTGGGCAACCCTCCGCCGTGGTGCTCAGCGGCTGGCCGCACTCCGTGCAGATGCTCATACTCACGCGACCAGTGTAACCCGCCATCGGTCCCGGCACAACCTGTGTCATCCATTAACTATTTTAGTGATCGAGGGTTGCCAAATTAGAGGGAGAGTGTTAGAGCCATCCGCGTGAACGCCAATTCCTCCATCCTGGCCGCCTTTGCCACGATTGGGATGATGTACGCCGCGCGCTTGGCCGGGATGGATTGGGAATTCACTTTACTGGTCGGCTGCTGCATTGGCTTGGCAGCCCTGCAGGGCCTCAAGCACAAGGCGGAACAGAACGAAGTGGAGCGCCAACGCAATGCCGCACAGGGTGCCGCACGCGCCTCCGAGGCGGAAGCCGCCGCCGCACGCTCTCGCAAGCGCGGGAAAAAGCGCGCGTCCCTGAGTTGACTTCGCCTCTCCGGCCGTTACCCTTCGCGCAACCCTTTACGGATTATGCGCACTCTGCTTTTTGCCCTCACTGGATTGCTCGGACTTTCGCTCCCGGCTGAATCACACAAGCAACCCCCGAACATCGTCGTCATTTTCATGGACGACATGGGCTATGCCGACATCGGGCCGTTTGGCGCCAAGGCCTATCCCACGCCGCATCTGGACCGCATGGCGAGGGAGGGGCGCAAGTTCACGGATTTTTACGTGACGCAGGCCGTGTGCAGCGCGTCGCGCGCGGGGTTGCTCACCGGCTGCTACAACGTGCGCATCGGCATCCTCGGCGCGCTGGGCCCGAAGAGCCAGCACGGCATTTCCGCAAGCGAGATGACGCTCGCGGAAATTTGCAAACAAAAGGATTACGCCACGGCGTGCTACGGCAAATGGCACTTGGGGCATCATAAAAAATTTCTGCCCATGCAGCACGGCTTCGATGATTACTTTGGCCTGCCGTACTCCAATGACATGTGGCCATACCACCCGGGGGTGCTGCACCTGCCGCTGG